>JAZSFV010000211.1:0-4687 GCA_045532395.1 Acutalibacteraceae bacterium | reverse complement strand
TGCAATTTCTTTGTAGGTCATGTATCTTCCCTCGGGGGGAGTTTTCCAATATTTACGGGCTGAAGAAATGAACTGAGATGCTTTTTGTTTTATGTTCACTTTTTACGCCTCCTCAAATACAAAGGTTGTGACAGATTCTCCGCTTAAAATGAATTTTTCGTTTTCTGATGCTTGCTTTTCGGTAAGGTTGTTGTCTTTGTCTGTCACTGCAACAAGTGCTGAAACGGGGATTGTATATTCTTTTTCACTTTTTGAGAAGTTTGCGGTAATAAGCACAGTTTTGTTATCTTTCCTGAATGCGATAACTTTAACGTCGCTATCATCGCAATACACTTCAATGCGTTTTGCACCAACGGGAATATATTTTGAAAAGTTGCCTGTTACGTAAAGTCTTTTTGTTGTGGTGAAACTCTTGTTTTCCGTGTCAAGGTAAATAAGACCGTCGTGGTAATCGTAATGAGAGCAGGCAATCCAATGCTGCCATGAAGTAACACCAAGAAGCGTGAAATCTTCAATCATGACCTTAACAGTTTCAAGAGCAGAATCCATGTCCGGGTTTTTACCACCCACCATGTGTGTCCATTCGCTCATTTTTATCGGCATGTCGGGATAATGTTTATCCATCCATTTTCTGTATCTGTTAAGAAACCTGATTCTGTCGTTGAAGAAGGGGAGAGGCTGATAGAGAAAATATGAGTGTAAATCCACTGCATCAATAAGCTCTCTCACTTCAGGATATTTTATAAGGTTTCGTGTGTAAGATTTATTAAACCAACGTATGTCGCCGTTTTCCACGCCTGAAAGTTTAACGGAAGATAAAGCCTTTCTCTTTTTCATTTCTCTTGCGAAAGTGAGCATGACCTTACCTGCTTGACGGGGTGAACAATGGCAACCTTCCTGACCGCCGTTCCATATCCAGAATGGTTCGTTGATAGGTGAAAGGTATTTTACGGGCAAGCCTTCTTTCACAAAGTGCTCCGTAACATCAAGGCAGTATTCTGCAAAGGCTGAATAGTTCTTTTTTGAGAGGTTTGTTCTGAAAATCTGATGTTTTTTAAGGTGTGACCAATGGTTTTTAGTAAGGCGTTCAATGGGAGAGTTTACGAAAAGTATAACTTCATCTGCACCGTCAATGACAGACTGCTTCATCATGTATACTGCGTTTTTGTCACGGGCGAAGTCGTATTTTCCGTCACCTGCGTCAAAACTTTCAGTTCTTCTGGCAAAGTCAGAATATTCACCGTTTCCGCTGTGGGCAGAGCCACCACCGATGTTGTAGCGGTAAATCTGCATGCCGATACCTTGCGTTTTACTGTAAAGCAAGCGTGAAATAACGTTTCTTATTTCTTCTCCGTTTTCATCTTTATTGTCCCAGTCGCCTACAATCTGCGCCCACCATGCACCGCTGGCGCCGATGCCGTCGTAAACCTGATAGGTTTTTTTGCGGCTAATTTTAATTTCCATAACACACCTCGATTGCCCATTTTTTCTGCATTATACCATAAATTCAGTGTTTACGCAACAACTGTTGAAAATCGAGAACGGAATAATTGTTACAAATTATAATATTTTTGCGCAAAGCAAATAAACAGTGCAAAAGCGTTGAAAAAGTTTTTTGACAAATGTTAATAATAAGATATAATAGTTGTAAGAAATGATAAGGAGTAAAACTATGAAAACCATAAAACTGCCTTATGTACTTGCAAGAGAAGTTAAAATCTATGAAAAAACAGATTCAGCCGTTCCGAAGCTACTGTTTGAAAATACAGGCAATGGTGTGCCTGCTGAACTTGCGTCTGTAAATGAAGATTTACCGTCAAAAAAAGAAAATTACACTTGTTATGCGGAAACTGAAAAGGCTTTGTGGATAGGTGCAGATAACGGACTCACTCGCTATGAGCCTGGATCTGAATACGAAGCAGATAAAGTTATGCTTTTTTCTGCAGAGCGATATCTTAAAGATAACAAAGTGCTTTCCGTTTATGCTCCTCGGAAAACTGAAGAAAGCGTGTGGGTGCTTACGGAGACTGCCGTATCCCACATAACTCTTCAGAAAATTTCTGCAGAAGAAAAAGCAAAACGTCTTACAGATGAAACTCATAAATATATAGACAGACATGGTCTTGTAACCCAGCGTACTCTTAAAAAAGAACGTGATTTTGAATCGCGTGTTCCTTACGGGCATTCTGATAATTCAGGTGCATTTACTGCTGCTTTTGCCATGGGTGAACTTTTCAGATACGCTTACTACAGAAAAAAATATGGTAAAGACCATTCTTTGAGCATCGCGGCAAAAGAAAGCGCAGTCCGTGCCACAGAAGCCTGCCAGCTTCTTATGTATATTTCATGCCGTAATAACGGCTTTGTTGCGCGAACATTTTTAACATCCGAAGAACCTGTGCCTGATGACGGGTTGTTTTATCGCGTTGAAAACGGTAAAGCAATTTGTCTTTCCACCACAGAATCAAAAAAACGCAAGTGCGATGGTCTTGTGATTCCTGCAGTGTACTGCGTTCCCAAAAGACTTGCCCATCTTTATGAAGATGAAGGGCATACAATTGAGGGCATTGTTTACAAAGGCGACACTAGCAGCGACGAAATCACGCCTCATTATATGCTGATGTATTTTGCACACCTTATTCTTGGCGAAGAAGACCAAGAACTTGATGAAATTATAAAAACATCTGCAAAAAATACACTCCGTCATATTATCAGCAACGGCAACAGACTTATGGAGTGTAACGGTAAGCCCACAAAATGGGGCAGATGGGACAAAAAACATTTCAGATTCGGAATAGGCTGGGCAGATGCACCCCTTAAAACTGCAGAACTTCTTATGTATCACAAGGTGACAATGGCAATAACGGGCGAAAAAAGTGAGTGGGAAGAAAGCTATAATCGTCTTATTAAGGATGATAATTATGCTGAAATTTCCACTCTTCACGAAAAACGTCTGAAAGTACTTTCTGCAATCTGCCACAGAGAACCTGTTGAGGGAATGATGTATGGCGACCATATTGTAGCTACAGGTGCTTTCTGGCTTCTTACCATGCTTGAAGAAGATGAAAAACTCAGGGAAACATACAGAAATGGTCTGCGTGGCTGGAACGGTACGCTTCGCAGAGAACATAATCCCATGTATGATTTTCCCTTTATGCTGGCTTGCCCTGATGATGAGATTGACACCGGCCTGCTTGAAGATTGGTTCAGACGACAGAATGTTTCAAACCTTGCAGCAAGTGTGAATGTCACAAACCGTGAAGATGTAAAGAACATAAAACGTCTTAGTGGCAAAAAAGAAACTTCCGGACTTCTGATGCCTGATGAACGGGCAATTACAAAATATGACCGCAATCCCTACGATTTCCTCGATGAAGATGTCAAAGACGGCACACGCCTTGTTGAAAGCTGCTATGTTTACACGACTGCCTTCTGGCTCGGTAAGTATTACGGCTTTATCGAAGATGAATCATAACATGTGAAATCAGACATCGATTTTTAACCCTTTTGTGAAATCTGAATATAATATAATAAAAAAACGTTCTTCTCACAAAGAAAAGGTAATCTGATTAGTATTACTGACGAAATAAATAGGTACAAATGGGCATTTTACACAAACATTGGGTGCCTAATTTGGTGTAGTTTGTTTTACCCTATGAATTATTTTAAAAAGCGATTTTTAGTGTTGACGAGGACAAGTTTTGTGTTATAATAATTGCAAGATATTAAACTATATCTTTGTGTTCAGTAACAAATTTATTAGTGGGAGATTTCAGATATGTTTGTAAAAGATGTAACAGTACAGAATCAGGTAGGTCTTCACGCTCGTCCCGCAACTTTCTTTATCCAGAAAGCTAATGAGTTCAAATCATCAATCTGGGTAGAAAAAGAGGAACGCAGAGTGAATGCAAAGAGCCTTCTCGGTGTTCTTTCTCTCGGTATCATGGGAGGAACAGATATCCGCATTATCGCTGGCGGTGCAGACGAAGAAGAAGCAGTTAACGCTCTCGTTGCGCTCGTTGAGTCAGGTTTTGCAGAATAATAATTGAAAAAAACGCCTGTTTGGAAGAAATTTCCGAAACGGGCTGTTTTTTATAAATGTACATTTAAAAATTTTCAAAATGTATGGAAAAATTTTCCGCGATATGGTATAATATTCAAGCACCGTGTCTGCGGGTAAAAAATTGTTAATTATTTTATTGGAGGTATATAAACCATGAGCAAAAAGTTTGTTTATCTTTTCTCAGAAGGTAATGCTAACATGAGAGAACTCCTTGGTGGTAAAGGTGCTAACCTTGCAGAAATGACTCACATCGGTCTTCCTGTTCCCCAGGGTTTCACAATCTCAACAGAAGCATGTACACAGTACTATGAAGACGGCAGAAAAATCAACGATGATATCCAGGCACAGATCATGGAATACATCGTTAAGATGGAAGAAGTTGTTGGTAAAAAATTCGGCGATAAGGAAAACCCCCTTCTCGTTTCAGTTCGTTCAGGTGCAAGAGCATCAATGCCCGGTATGATGGACACGATTTTGAACCTTGGTTTAAATGAAGAAGTAGTTAATGTTATCGCTGCTAAGTCCGGCAACCCACGTTGGGCTTGGGACTGCTACAGAAGATTCATTCAGATGTACTCTGACGTAGTTATGGAAGTTGGTAAGAAGTACTTCGAAGTCGGATCG
>JAZSFV010000257.1:0-4391 GCA_045532395.1 Acutalibacteraceae bacterium | reverse complement strand
TCAAGAATTTTCTTCAGTTCTTTTGCCTGTGCTTCTGTATAAACTGAAATATTGCCGTAATCAAGACCACGAAGCTCTGTGTGAGTAAGGTTGTTTCTTTTTAATGCGTCGATTTGTTCTTTTATACCGCCGCCTGCTTCGTCAGAGAAAGCAGAGAGAATAAATTTTGCCATGTTTTTCACCTTTTAAAATACGAAATATTTTTTAAGCAGTTTTTCACATCTGCCGTGTAAAAATTCAAGAGTTTCTTTGCTTCCTTCTTCACCGCATGCATAAGCTTTCATAGCACGTCCTTCTTCAAAGCAAAGGTCGTCATGAATGGGGAAGTAGTTCTGCATAAGGAAAGTTGCATATTTCACAAGTCTCAAATCGCCTACAACACGGTATTCACTGCTTATTGTGTCGATTGCAACACTGTAGAAATCCTTGATTGAAGAAATAAGGTCTTTTCTTTCGTTTCTTCTTGAGAAAACGATTGTCTTGCAGGGGAAACGGTCCATGTTTGTTGAATCGTGGCAGTCAGTTGAAGCAACGATAGGATATTTTCTGCCTTTTGCAAGGTCTTCGTAATATCTTATTGTCTGGAAACCGTTATGCTCGAAATAATTTTCACCGCCTAAAACTTCAAATGCATCAAATGGCTGCTTCTCCATCATGAAATCAAGGAGAGTTTCGGGCACCTGCTGAACGTTTGAAATCCAATAGGGGTGGCAGAAAATGCCGAGACCGTTTGCTTTTCTGATTTCATCGAAAATAAATTTGCAAGCGGTGTAAGCATATCTTTCAATGCCGCCCGGAATGTCTTCTTTTTCGCTGAGACGGTCAATCATTTCGTTCATTTCTCTGATTGATTTAACTTCAGGACATTCGCCGTAAAGTGAACGGAGTTTTTTAGAATCGCCAACTTCTTTGATGTGAGTATGTTCAAACATAGCGTTTATACTGTATTCACCGCCGAAGTTAACGATATGGATATCGTTGATGTGGTCTTCATCAGCTTTTGCAAGATGAATTTCTTCGCCGGGGACAAGGTTAAGGTCTATGGGAACATCTTTGTAAAAATCTTTTACATATAATGAGGGATAATATCTCTCATGGTCTGTGATTGCCATAAAGTCGTAGCCGATTTTACGGCAGTTTGCAACTGCAATTTCAGGAGCTTGTCTTCCGTCAGAATATGTTGTGTGGAAGTGTAAGTCTCCCATAAACGGATATCTTCCTGCAAGGTCAGGAGCTACTGCGTAAAGGCACAGCTCAACAAGCTCTTTTCCATCAGGTTTTATAAGGCGGAGATAGTACATCTGCTCTTTCGGGAAAGCATATTTAAATCTGATGCATTTATCATCATCAACTTTTACAAGGATTTTTTTCATGTTTTTTCTGTCCTTGTAGTTTCTGATTGCACCGTCTTCAAGACCTAAAATCTGAAGAGTGTATTCACTTTCTTCAAAATGTGCATGTCCGCCTAAAGGCTTGATTGTAATAAGAGTTTCTTTATTTTCTGAAACAACTTTCGGATAAATATCGTAATTGAGAAGTTCAGGTAAAATTTTCATCTGATTTTATCTCCATTCAAGCATATTTTCAGGATAAAGTCCTTCTTTTTTCATGTTGTCAAGAGCGTTTACAACAACGGGTCTGTCTTCTTTGTAAGTTACACCAAACCATTTGTCGTGAGTTCTGAGCACCTCAACATTACATTCTTTATCATCAAGCATATCTGAAACTGCAAAGGGAAGGAAAAACTCTGCTTTCATGGGGTTGTCTTTTACGGTTTTGAAAAAATCTACGAAACGTGCTTTGAGTTTTTCGAGAATCTGGGGAGGGAAGCACCAGCAGTTCATTGAAACGATTGCGTTTTCATCAAGTTCAACCGGCTCTTCGAAGTCTTCGTAATAAACCTTTTCACCGCGTCTGATGATTTTTGTTCTTTCTTTAATGTCCACAAGAAAGTTCTTTTCGTCAGTTACGCAAACACCGCGTGAAACGTGACCGTTTTCAGTAAGTGTATTCTTGAGTTCAAAACCTACCATGCTGAAAGGTAATATTTCTGAATTGAAGTCTGTTCTGTCAATCCATGCAGAAATTTCCCTGAAAGCCTGAGGACCGTAATAGTCGTCAGAGTTGATAACTGTAAAAGGCTCATTTACTGTGCCGATGCATGAAAGAATTGCGTGGGCAGTACCCCAGGGTTTTACACGTCCTTCGGGAACTTCGTAACCATCGGGGATGTTGTTTATATCCTGAAAAACATACTCCGTTTTTACTTTGCTTTCAATTCTGTTGCCGATAGCGTTTCTGAATGCTTCTTCGTCCTGCTTTTTGATGATGAAGACGATTTTATTGAAGCCTGCCTGAACTGCATCGTAAATTGAATAGTCAATGATAAGCGAACCTTCACTGCCGATAGGGTCAATCTGTTTTAAACTTCCGTATCTGCTGCCCATACCTGCAGCCATAATAACAAGAGTTTTATCCATTGTAAAAATCCCTTTCAAAAGTTATTTTTCTTCGTTGTATTTGTCAACTACTTCGTTAAGACAGAATGCGTCTTTGTTGTAGTCTTCGCGGTCAATCCATGCACCGTTTGTGAAATCAGGGAAAGGAACGGGAGCGCCACCCATAGCAACTGACTGTTCTGAAAGACATGTAACTGCCATCCATGTTGCAGTGTCGTAAATATCGATGGGAGGCATTGTGTTGTTTTTAACGCTTTCTGCAAAAGCAAGGAGAACAAGGTAGTCCATACCGCCGTGACCTGACTTAACGCCTACGTCCTGATACCACTGCCAGAGGGGATGTTCATATTTTTCAACAAATTCTTTAGCAGGAACGAAATCGTGTTTTTCCATGCCGTCAAAATACATGTAAGAATCGTCATCGCTGAGTTCCTGGAAAATACCTTTTGTGCCCTGAACTACAAAGTTTCTTGAATAGGGGCGGGGGAGTGAACAGTCGTGGAAAAGAACTACTGTTTCGCCGTGTGCTGTTTTAAGGATAGTTGTTGTAACGTCACCCTGAGCAAATTTATAATCAGCAAGGTCATAGTCTTCGCCTTTGTGTTCTTTAATCCATACGTTAAGACCTACAGATTTTGAAGAAACAGAGTTAAGTGTCACAAATCTGTTGCCACGGTTGATGTTGAGAAGTTTGCAGATGGGGCCTAACTGATGTGTGGGATAAAGTTCGCCGTTTCTGTTCATGAAGTTATAGAGTCTGCCGTGGATGTTTTCACGTCCTAATGAAATTTCGTCACGAAGGTCGTGTCTGTAACCGCCTTCAAGGTGAACAAGTTCGCCGAAAAGCCCCTGTTTAACCATGTTGAAAACAGCCATTTCTTTTCTGCAGTAGCAACAGTTTTCGAGAAGCATGCAGAATTTGCCTGTTTCTTTTGAAGTGCGGATAATATCCCAGCATTCTTCTATAGAAGCTGCACCGCCAACTTCCATAGCAACATTAAGACCAGCTTTCATGCCGTATACCGCAATCGGCACGTGAGTAATCCATGTTGTAGCAATAAGAAGAGCATCAAGTTCTTCTTTTTCAATCATTTCTTTATAGTCTGTGTAACCATTACAAACAGTACCTTCACCATAGTATTCTTTAACCATCTGAACACCCATGTCCACTCTTTCAGGGACAAGGTCGCAGACAGCGGGAACTTCTACGCCGTCAATCTGCATAAGGTTTTCAAGAAGTGATCTGCCTCGGCCTGAAGAACCGATAAGTGCGATACGTGCTTTTTTCTGTGTGATAATCATGATTTTTGCTCCTTTGTTTTGTGCTTTTTATTAATAAGTTGAACTCATGTCTTCATTGACTTTTTCAACTACGTTTTCTTTTGCTTTTGAAGAATTGATTCTCTTCTTGAGTTCATCGTAGAACAAATCTTCATCAATGGGAAGTACGATTGTCTTATCAAGCCATGATGAAAGGAATGCAGCGTTGGAAATTGTAAGACCGTTGATGCCTTCTTCACCATTTGCAATAAGCTCTGTTCCGCGGAGAATCTTGCTTGCGAAAGCGTTCATAACGCCTGAGTGCTGGTCGTTTGCACCTTCAAGCTCAACGTCTTTCCATTCTCCGTCAGTTTTTGCGAAACCTTCTTCTGATTTGTAGATAATATCGTTTGTACCGTTTGCGAGTTCGTACATACGGAGTTTGTTATCTTCGCAGATAAGTTTTGCTCTGTCAAGAGTAATTTCAAGTCTGTTTGTGCCGGGGCAGTCGCCTGTAGTTGTGATAAACACGCCTGAAGCACCGTTTGCGTATTCTGTGTAGATAGTAACGTCATCTTCAACTTCAATATCGTGCCACTGACCAACACGGCATATTGCTTTAACCTTTACGGGCATACCGCAAATCCACTGCCATAAGTCAAGGTTGTGGGG
>JAZSFV010000038.1:0-4268 GCA_045532395.1 Acutalibacteraceae bacterium | reverse complement strand
AAACTTTCTTCAAAAGTTGCATCAAAGAACTTCTCTGGATATGGCAGAAAAAATCAAACAAAATATCTGAACTCGACTCTCACATCTGGGATTCATGGGCAGATGAAAACGGCACAATCGGCAAGGCTTACGGCTATCAGTTAGGCGTTAAGCACAAATATCCCGAGGGAGAATTTGACCAGGTTGACAGAGTTCTTTACGACCTTAAAAACAACCCTGCAAGCCGCAGAATCATGACAAATCTTTACAATCACCACGACCTGAACGAAATGGGGCTTGCGCCTTGTGCTTACGGTCTCATCCTTAACGTAACAGGCAACAAGCTTAACGCAATTCTCAACCAGCGTTCACAGGATATGCTTACTGCAAACAACTGGAACGTTTGCCAGTATGCAGTGCTTGTTCACATGTTTGCTCAGGTAAGCGGTCTTGAAGTCGGTGAATTTGTTCACGTTGTGGCTGACGCTCATATTTACGACAGACATATTCCTCAGGTTAAAAAGCTTATTGAAAACCCACAGTTTGAAGCTCCCGTTTTCAAAATTGACAAGAGCATCAAAAACTTCTACGACTTTACTGTTGACAGTTTCAGCCTTGAGAATTATCAGGCAAACGACTTTAACGAAAAAATTGAGGTGGCAATCTGATGTTTCAGGTAGTAGCAGTTGATAAAAATTGGGGTATCGGAAACGACGGTAATCTCCTTTTCCATATTTCGGAAGATTTAAAGAATTTCCGCAGACTGACTGAAGGTAAGACAGTTATTCTCGGCAGAAAAACTTTAGCAACTTTTCCGAAGGGTGCACCACTTAAAAACAGACGTAACATCATTCTTTCAAGAGATGAAAGCTACACTGTGGAAGGTGCGGAAGTTGCAAGAAGCGTTGATGAAGTGAAAGAACTTCTTAAAAATGAAGACACTGACAACATCTGCGTTATCGGCGGCGAATCAATTTACAAGCAGATGCTTTGCCTTTGCGACACTGCAATCGTTACCAAAATTGACGCCCAAGCCGAAAAGAGCGATAAATTCTTCCCCAACCTTGACGAAGACGAGGAATGGTACCTTGCAGAAGAAAGCGAAGTAAAAGAAGAAAACGGAATTAAATTCAAGTTTTGTACTTACAAGAGAAAATAAAAAAACAAACGGTGCAGTTTTTAAACACTGCACCGTTATTTTTGCGTATATTTATTTCAGAATTATGTGGGCAAAGCCCCATATGAAAATAAATTCACAGTTAAATTATAATTTGAATGCAAAGTGCATAGTGCAGAGTGCAAAATTGCGGGTGGGCAAAGCCCACGCCCAAACATAATAGCGTCGCAGACCCGAAACTCTGCATTTTGCATTCTGCATTCTGCACTAAATTATAATTTATCAGTATGTTAAATTATAAAAACATAAGGAGAACTTGGAATCCCTCCCCTGCGATGTAAAAACGGTGCAGTTTCTAAACACTGCACCGTTATTTTTTTACTTATTTTTATTTCCTACGTTTGCCAAAGAAACCTTTCTTTTCTTCAGAACTGCCTGAATAAGTTTCGGCCTGCGTTGCGCTGTCGCCGAATTCCGCCTGAAACTCGCGGATAAGCTCTCTCTGGTGAGCGCTGAGGTTTTTCGGAACATCAACATTGATGCGAATGAGCTGGTCGCCCTTGCCTCTTCCGTTAAGAACCTGGATACCTCTACCTTTAAGTACAAAAACCTTGCCCGGCTGAGTACCTGCCGGCAAATCATATTTAACTTTACCGTCAAGCGTTTCAACAAGCAGACTGTCGCCGAGAACTGCCTGAGCAAAAGATACTGTAATATTACACCATACGTTGTATCCTTCTCTTTCGAAGAAAGGATGGGGACGCACAAAAACAGCAATCTTCAGATCGCCTGCCGGGCCACCGTTTGCGCCTTTGTTGCCCTGACCGCGAAGATTGATAACCTGCTTATCATCAATACCTGCAGGGACATCAACCTCAATTGTCGCACGTTTTGACACTCTGCCGTTTCCATGGCATTTTGAGCATGGTGTGGAAATAATTTTACCTTTACCTCCGCAACGTGAACACTGCCTTGTTGTGGACATAACGCCGAAAGGTGTTCTCTGCTGAACGTTAACCTGACCTCTGCCGCCGCATTCGGGACAAGTTGTGGGATTAGTACCTTTAGCTGCACCTGAACCTAAACATTCATCGCAAGTTTCAATGCGGTTTACTTCAACAGTTCTCTTGCAACCTTTTGCCGCTTCTTCAAAAGAAACAGTAACTCTTGACTGCAAGTCTTCACCGCGTCTGGGTGCGTTGGGATTTGACTGTCTGCCGCCACCAAAACCACCACCGAAGAAGCTGCCGAAAATATCTCCAAGGTCGAATTCCATTCCGTCGCCGAAGCCACCGCCGAATCCGCCTGCGCCGCCACCTGCACCGAAGTTAGGGTCTACGCCTGCATGACCGAACTGGTCGTAACGTGCTTTCTTTGAACTGTCTGACAAAACTTCATAAGCCTCGTTAACTTCCTTGAAGTTTTCTTCCGCAGTTTTGTCACCAGGATTCAGGTCAGGATGGTACTTTTTCGCCATCTTTCTGTATGCTTTTTTTATTTCATCATCAGAAGCGCCTTTCTGAACACCAAGCACTTCGTAATAATCGCGTTTCTCAGCCAATAAAACCGGCTCCTTTATAGTATCGCTACACAACAAGCGGCGAACCGTAAAAGCGGTTCGTCACTCATTGTCGGAATATTTTAACACTACTATTTTAAAAATATTACATTAAGATGTTAAAAATTCTTTAATTTTTATTCAACATCTGTGTAGTTAGCTTCTGTGTATTCTTCGCCTGCGCCCTGACCGAAGCCTGATGCAGCGTTGGGATCAAAGCCTTCAGCACCCTGAGGATTTGCAGCTTTATAAATCTTTTCTGAAATTTCGTAGAATTTAGCCTGAAGCTCATCCTGTCTTGATTTGATAAGATTTACGTCTTCGCCTTTAAGTGCTTCTTTAAGTGCGTCAATCTTTTCTGTAAGAGCTGATTTATCTTCTTCGGGGAATTTGTCGCCTTCTTCGCTCATAAGTTTTTCGCACTGGTAAACCATCTGGTCTGCACCGTTTCTGAGGTCAACTTCTTCACGACGTTTCTTATCTTCTTCTGCAAACTGTTCTGCTTCGCGGACTGCTTTTTCAATGTCGTCTTTAGACATGTTTGTTGAAGATGTGATTGAAATTGACTGTTCTTTCTGTGTGCCCAGGTCTTTTGCAGAAACGTGAACAATACCGTTTGCGCCAATGTCAAAAGTTACTTCAATCTGGGGCACGCCGCGTCTTGCAGGCATGATGCCGCCAAGGTGGAACACGCCGAGAGTTTTGTTATCTTTTGCGAATTCACGTTCACCCTGAAGAACATGAACTTCAACTGAGGGCTGGTTGTCAACTGCAGTTGAGAAAATCTGGCTCTTCTTAACAGGGATTGTTGTGTTTCTTTCGATAATCTTTGTGTTGATGTTGCCCATTGTTTCGATACCGAGTGACAAGGGAGTAACGTCAAGGAGAAGAAGTCCTTTAACTTCACCGCCAAGAACACCTGCCTGAATTGCAGCACCCATAGCTACGCATTCGTCGGGGTTGATGCCTTTGAAAGGTTCTTTACCAAGGTATTTCTGAACTGCTTCCTGAACTGCGGGAATTCTTGAAGAACCACCAACCATAAGGATTTTATCGATTTCTGAAGTTTTAAGGCCTGAGTCAGAGATAGCCTGACGAACGGGACCCATTGTTGCTTCAACAAGAGAAGCTGTCATTTCGTTGAACTTCGCTCTTGTGAGAGTCATTTCAAGGTGTTTGGGGCCTGTTGCATCTGCTGTGATGAAAGGAAGGCTGATCTGTGATGTTGTAACACCTGAAAGTTCAATTTTTGCTTTTTCTGCAGCTTCTTTAAGTCTCTGCATAGCCATTTTGTCGCCACGAAGGTCAACGCCCTGTTCTTTCTTGAACTCGTCTGCAAGCCAGTCGATAATCTTCTGGTCAAAGTCGTCACCACCGAGACGGTTGTTACCTGCAGTTGCAAGAACTTCCTGAACACCATCGCCCATTTCGATGATTGAAACGTCGAATGTACCGCCGCCTAAGTCGTAAACCATAACTTTCTGGTCGTTTTCTTTATCAATACCGTAAGCAAGAGCTGCTGCTGTAGGTTCGTTGATAATTCTCTTAACTTCAAGACCTGCAATTTTACCTGCGTCCTTTGTAGCCTGACGCTGTGAGTCTGTGAAATATGCA
>JAZSFV010000157.1:0-3135 GCA_045532395.1 Acutalibacteraceae bacterium | reverse complement strand
TAATAAAAACAAGCGTTGCATCTGGGAAATAACATCTCCCTCTTGCAACGCTTTTTATTGTTTATTAAGTTGATTAGTCAGAAAAAACCATTTTACCTATCGTTAAACGGCTGAATTATAATTGTTTTAATCTAAAACCTTTTTCATCAAAACTAACCGTTGCAGGATAAATCATCTCAACGATTAGTTCTTTACATTCCGATTGTAATTATTTCAAAAGGCGTGTATTTTATTTCGTCTGTTTCTGACTGTATTTCTTCAAGCATGTTGAGAACTTTTACTTTTCTGTCAAGTTTGATTGTTCCGCGTCTGCCGTCCTGTTCAGAAAGTCTGATTACTGTCATTTCTCCGTTTTCGGACTGTTTCGCTGCTTGCAGATAAAGCGGTGAAAAGAGAGGCATATGCCATTCTTCATCTGATTTTACAAGCGGTACATTGTACTGGAAAGCAATGTTGTTGATTTTCGCATTAACCGCATCTCCTGCGTGGGGGAAAATCATATAACAGAATGAGTGTTTACCAATGTCAGATGTAACATCCGGTCTGATTGTTGCACGAAGAAGCGAAAGAGAAATTCTGTTTTTCTCAAATCCAGCCCCATACTTTGAATCGTTTATAATTGCTATACCGCCGTCTGTTTCTGAAAGGTCACACCATTTATGATGGCAGGTTTCAAAACGTGCTTGTTGCCATGTTGTGTTGCGATGTGTTTCTCTTTCAATGAAACCTGCAGATGTGTCACAGAGGACTTTTCTTGACAACACCGCACATTCAAATTCAGCTTTTGCAAGTTTATGTTTTTCATTCCAGTCAACTATATTTTCAATTTCGATTCCACGGGATTGACGGAAAACTCTGACACGCATTTCCCATGTTGATTTTTCAGTCCCGAGTACGCATCTGAAAGTTGCACACTCGCCATCTTTTTCAAAGAGTGTGAGTGGTTCTTTTACTGTGATTTCCGCTTCTTTCTCACGGTAATTGGGGAGAATATCCCACGCGTCATAATTGCCCGGGGTATCAGAGAAAAGCTTCAGTTTGTTGAAGTCGCCCTCAACCCACTGACGCTGAAGCTCCCTATCATAAAGCGATGCAATTGAACCGTCAGGATTGAATATAATTGAATAAAAAGGAGTTTCCACTGTATCACTGACACTGAGCCATTCTTTATCATATTTCACAGAACGCAGTTTTTTGCCCGACAAGGGTGAAAGGTCCGGAATAAGCCAATTTCCTTTTTCGCCGTATCGTGTGGAAGTACCTTTTTTGTTGGGAACAAAGGTAAGTGCATCTCTTTTAAAGTTGAGAGTGTTGAAATATTTTGTGCCTGTGCCGATGATTGTATCAAGTTCTTTTTCAATTTCGGCATAATCTGCCATCGCATCCTCAAAAACAGGATGAATATGAGAGCCGGGAAGAATATCGTGGAACTGATTGATAAGTAATTTTTTATAAAGCTCAGTTAATTTATCCCTGTTATTTTCATTTCTCATAATTGAGAGGATTTCTGCATTTCTGAATTTATATTCAAGACGTCTGTTCAGTTTTTTTATGTCTGACTTTGTGGTAAATGTACCTCTGTGCATTTCAAGATAGAGTTCACCATCCCATGTTTCAAGGTCTTTGTTGTTTTTCAGGTTTTTCTCTAAAAAATCTGCACCTGTCATATGTTCACACTTGGGCATGATTGAAAGTTTTTCAAAGCGATGCATCATTTCAATCATTTCTTCCGTGCACCCTGAACCACCATCACCATAACCGAACATATTCAGTGTCTGTCCGCCATAATCTTTATCAATATAAGCTTCCCAGTTTCCCTGAATCTGCGAAGGCATATTCCATGTAATGAAATGTGTGGGTGGAACACAAGCCATAACTTCCGAGCCGTCAATACCTTTCCAGAGGAAATTATTATGAGGAAATCTGTTTGTATCATTCCATGTTGACATCTTGTTTGAAACGAAGTAGTCAACACCACTTTTTTTGAGAATCTGTGGCAGAATCCATGAGTTGCCGAAAACATCGGGAAGCCATGCGTTGTTCACAGTTTTACCGAACATTCTTTTATAGGTCTGCTGACCGTAAAGACACTGGCGGATAAGTGATTCTGCAGAGGGTACATTACAGTCAGGTTCAACGTACATCGCTCCCACAGGTTCAAACTGTCCGTTTGCAACCTTTTCCTTCAACTCTTCAAAAACATCGGGATAATACTTTTCAAGAGTTTCATAAACATAAGGCTGAGTGTGAGCATATCTGAAGTCCGGATATTTGTCCATAAGACGAAGCTGAATGAGTACAGTGCGTAAATTCTTCTGAACTGCATGTATTCTTCTCCAATAATATGCAACATCAAGATGTGAGTGAGCAACAAGAGCTACATCTCCTGTGCCTTTATAGGTATCGTTTGCATAAATTACATCTTCAATATATTTTTTTGCATCTTCAACACCTTTTAATGCTTCATCATCAAAGTCGATGAAGTTCATGGCATTGTTTAATTCTCTGTTAAGAAATGTTCTGTAATCCTCGTTAAAAAGTTCAGATTTTGCAATATCAAGAAGAATTTCAAAATCCCACACAAGATCCTGAACATCATGGTTAATGGTGCAGAGATATGCGCCTTCGAAAATCTGACGGCATCCTCTGACAGAAAGCGATTCGGGGTTTCGCTCGTCGTCAGGCTTCGAACGGTTATAGCCCATCATTTCAAAATGAAGAGTTTCATTTTCATTTATGTAAGGAGAAATCAGCATTCTCTCACGGTTCGGATCTACACCGCCCACATATTTACCATTTATCTGAACACAGATTTCCGCTGCGGTTTTCAGTGAAAACCAGATTTCTTTTCCCTTTAAATGCTGAGGAATTTCCACATCAGCCTTGATAAACGCAGTGCCGTCAGGGGTGAAATACATATCGCCTTTCCTTAAAGGACGATAGTTTTCGTTGTAATATTCAAAATTCATTTCGCTCAATTGACGTGCATCACGTATGCTTAAATTTTCAATTTCCCATTCAGAGAAATAAATATGTCTTTTAAGCCAACCGAAACGCAGATCTGTCCATTCTTCGGGGCGCATTGAGCGTCTGACAACTTTAATATGAGCCATAAATTTACCTCCTTATGTGTCC
>JAZSFV010000284.1:0-8456 GCA_045532395.1 Acutalibacteraceae bacterium | reverse complement strand
TGTTTGATGAAGTTGCTCCTAAATATAAGGAAGTAAACGGCGGCTATTGCCGTATTATCAAGACAGGCCCTCGCCGCGGTGACGCAGCAGAAATGTGCATCATCGAACTCATCTGAGTTGTCTGAAGATACGTTAACAAACTAAAATAACCCTTAACACCAACAGGTGTTAAGGGTTTTATTTTTTTTATTCTATTGTTTTGTTTAATAATTCTATGCCCTTATCGTAAGTTGAACTGACTTCGTTCAGCATGTTTTCATAAAATGAAACAGCGGTTTTTCGCCTTTCTTCTGCGATTTCTTTGCCACGGGTTGTGTAGAAACGGGAATAAATTTTTTCTAACTTATATTTATACTCCTGAAAGAATGATGGTATCTCATCATTTGCGCCGTCTGAAACTTTGCCGTCAGACGTAAGGGAATACAAAGGCTCTGCCAATGCACCCTGATAAACAAGAGTTCTTGCAATACCAAGTGTACCTGCCGCATCAATTTTATCAGCATCAAAAAGAATTTTTGCCTCCGTACTTTCGGGGGTGCTATTTTTTCTGAAACGGTGACAGCTTATGCAGTGTTTTACCTTTTTGGCAAACTCAATATCAAAACCGTTTTCAGTTAAATATTTATACGCCTTTTCTGCACCATATTCTGCGTGACAAATCTGCGGGTTTTTATTTTGATCTTCTCGTGCAATATCGTGGAGCAAACAAGCGGAAATCAGAATATCGTAATTAACGCCACTTTCTTTACTTGCAATATCAAGAGCTGTGTATAAAACCCTGTAAATATGCTCCCTGTCATGGGCTGAATCTTTCATGCAACTGAGCATATAATTTTCAAGTTTTCTGAATATTTCTCTGGTCATAATTTTATCCTTTTCTTGCAACGAAAGTTATTACATTTGTAGATAAATCTGCTGTGCAATTCTCTCTTGGAATGTCATAACGTTGTGGAACGATAGTTTCTTTTAAAACTTCCCAACCATAAAAATGTTTTCTTAACATTGACAAAAGTTCTTCTGTTTTTAAGTTTACTTCAAACTGCGGTGATAAAATTTCTCGTGTTTCTTTGTCAAGTTCATTTATTTCGGAATTGATTATTAAACAGACAATACCTTTTTCTTTTATACCACTTGCGATTTCTTTAATTTTGTTTTCAAAAGTAATTTCTGAATCGACATGTTCAAGTGCGGAAACAGACAAAATAAAATCATAGTGATTAGTTGTAATGTTAAACTTATCTATAGAAGAAATAACTCCGTTAATTGATTTTTCCGTGTTATATTTCTTGCTGTTTTCGTTCAGTTCATTAATTGCAAAATCAAGAATATCTACACAGTCAATTGTGCAGGTAATGTTATTGAATTTTTGTGCTATGGGAATACAATTTCTTCCTACACCGCAACCTAAATCAAGTACGGAGAGATTGTTGTAATTTTCAAACAAAGGGAGTATATCAACGACAGTTTTTACAGGTTTTGCTAGCCAACTTCCGCTTTCAAAAAGTTTTGCCGTTGAATATATTTCTATGTGAGATGCTTTTTCTGCGGCTCGTATTTTATCAATATTTTTAGTCATACTTTTCACCTGAAAAAAGGGCAAATGTTTTTAAACATCTGCCCTCGTAAAAAAGTCAAATTATTTCTTGATTTCTTTAAGACGTTTCATAACATCGTTTGCGCCTGTGCCGAAATAATCGTGAAGAATTTTGTATTCTTCAAAGAGTTTATCATAAATTGCAGAAGCTTCTTCGTTGGGATAGTAAACAGTATCTTTAACTTTACCCATAATTTCTGAAGCTGTGTAAGCATCGTCGTATCCGCCCTTTTCACTACCTGCTGCAACTGCACCGAAGATAGCACTGCCAAGTGCGCCGCCCTGCTCACTGCCTGCAATTTTGATGGGCATTTTGATAATGTCTGCATAAATCTGCATTGTCATGGGGTCTTTCTGTGAAATACCGCCTGCTGCAAAGAACTCGTTAACGTCAACACCGAACTGACGGAAATCTTCGATAATCATTCTTGTGCCGAATGCAGTTGCTTCAATCAAAGCTCTGTAAATATCTTCAGGTTTTGTCTGCAAAGTCATACCGAGAATCATACCTGTAAGGTCAACGTCAACAAGGATTGAACGGTTGCCGTTCCACCAGTCAAGAGCGATAAGACCGTGTTCGCCGGGACGCTGTTTTTCAGCCTTTGAGCGAAGGAATTTATGTATGTTCATGCCGGCTTTTTCTGCTTCGTCATAATATGACTTGGGAAGACAGTTTTCAATAAACCACTGGAAGTGGTCACCAACGCAAGCCTGACCTGCTTCATAACCATAGAAGCCGGGCATAATACCGTCAGCAACAACACCGCAGATACCTTCAACCTGAACTTCTTCTTCACCAAGAAGCATGTGGCAAGTTGATGTGCCCATGATAGCAAGCATCTGACCTGCTTTTGAAATACCTACTGCAGGAACGAAAACGTGAGCGTCAATAATACCTGCTGCTACTGCTGTGCCTTCGCAGAGACCGAGTTTATCAGCCATTTCTTTTGAAAGACCTGCAGCGTAAGTGCCTGAAGGAGTGATAGGAAGATTTTTATTGATTTTTTCTTCGATAACATTTTCAAGTCTGGGGTCAAGGGCTTTGAAGAAATCCTTTGAGGGGAAAGATGTTGTTTTGTTCCACATCTCTTTGTAACCTGCTGTGCAGGAGTTTCTTACATCCTTGCCTGTGAGCATTCTTACAACCCAGTCAACTGCTTCTACAAAGCTGTCCATTGTGTCATAAAGTTCAGGCTTTTCTTCAAGAATCTGCCAGATTTTCGGAATAGCCCATTCAGAAGAAATTTTACCTCCATAGTTTTTAAGCCACTGTTCGTTTCTTTCTTCAGCAATTTCGTTGATTTTATTTGCGTGTTTCTGTGCTGCATGATGTTTCCAGAGTTTTACATAAGCATGAGGCTCATCTTTGTATTCATCAAGGAAGCAAAGGGGAGTACCGTCCTCTGTAACGGGGAGTATAGTACAAGCAGTGAAGTCGATACCGATACCGATAACGTCTTCCTTGTTAACGCCTGATTTTTTCATAACGTCAGGAATTGTGTTGTAAATTACATCGAGATAATCCTGAGGATGCTGCAAAGCCCAGTCGTTACCAAGCTTTTTGCCTGAGGGAAGATGTTCATCCATAACTGCATGGGGGTAGTCAAAAACTGAACTTGCAAGTTCTTCTCCTGTCTGAGCATTTACGATAAGTGCTCTTCCTGAAAGTGTGCCATAGTCAAGTCCGATAGTATATTTTGCCATTTTTATCACTCCTGAAAAATTAATTTTTTATACAGTCAGAGATGTTATAATCTCTGAATAAAGTTTAATGGGGTCTTCAAGAAAATTCTTTCTCACTGTTTCAACCTGAATTTCGTCAGCAACGTAAATTGTAAGCTTCATGAGTTGTGTTTTTTCGTCGCCGAAGAAAAATGTAACATTGAAGCCGTTTTCAAGTTTTTCAACTTCTATTTTGTTTTCACGCTCTCTGCGTGCAAGAGTCTGCAGGCGGATAGCGGTGTTTACTGCTTTTTCCTTAACGCTTCTGGGAAGAAAATCCATTTCAAGATTTTCTACAGAATTAATACCTTTTTCAGTTACAGTCAGCATTTCGTCTGTATCTTCAAGGTTCATTCTTACGTTATCGTCTCTTATCAACTCGTCAAGAGCCTGAATCAATTCAAAATAATTTGCAAGACCTTCGCCCTGAATAATATCGCTTAACTGAAGCTTTGAAAGGGGAGCATCAAGGCTTTTTAAAAGATAACAGATAAGAAGTTTAATTTCTGTTTTATTTGTAAGTCCGCCCGGCTCAACGCCGAGATTCCATGCATCCATTTCCATATATAAACCTCCTTATGTGGAACTGTCTTCGCTATAGCCTTTGACCTGTTCACGTGTTTTGAAAATATAACCGTTATTCTGGAGAATGTTCATGTCTTTAAGTGCCATTCCCGTGCCTTTGGCAACACAGTTAAGCGGGTCGTCAACAATATGGGTTGAAATTCCCGTGCGTTGCTCAATCATTTCGTCAATTCCCAGAATCAACGCACCGCCGCCGGTTATATAAATACCGTTTCTGATAACGTCAGAAACAAGGTCAGGGGCTGTGCGCTCCATGACAGCATATATTCCGTCAATTATTCTTTCAAGCCCCTCTCTCATTGCAAGAAAAACTTCAGCAGAAGAAATTTCAAAATGAGTAGGTAAACTTGTGATATAATCTTTTCCGTTGGCAAGGATTGTAATTTCATCCTGCCTGAATCGTGCGCAGGAAATTTTCTTTTTAATATTTTCTGCAGTTTTAAGCCCTACAATTATATTTCTTTCTCTTTTGAGATAATTCTTTATTGAACGGTCAAAATCATTTCCGGCACCTTTTACTGATGCTGAAACGGCAATGCTTCCCGTAGTTATTACGGCAATGTCTGTTGTGCCACCGCCGATATCCACAACCATTTTTCCTGATGGGCTGCTGATATCTATTCCCGCACCAACTGCTGCAGCAAGAGGCTCTTCGATAAGACACGCTCTTCCTGCACCTGAAAGTGTGGCAAGGTCAAGCAAAGTTCTTTTTTCAAGGTCAGTTACGCCTGATGGCATGCAAACTACAATGTTGGGCTTGAAAAATTTATATCCTGCAACCTTATGGAGATACCATCTGAGCATGTGCTGTGTTGCTGTAAAGTCGGAAACCACGCCTTCTTCAAGAGGTCTGACAACTGTTATGCAGTCAGGAGTTTTGCCATACATTTCGTAGGCTCTTGTGCCGACTGCAAGAATATCGCCTGTGTCACTATCGTAAGCAATTGCAGACGGCTCGGAAATTACAATTCCTTTACCTTCAACGTAAACAATGGTTGAGGTTGTGCCTAAATCTATTCCGATATTAGTGCCAAGCAAGTTATTCGACCTCCTTTATAAATCTTTATGGTTAAGTGCAGAAACTGCACAGATAACTCTTTTTGCACCGGCTTTTCTGAAAACTTTTGCGCATTCTTCCAATGTGCTGCCGGTTGTTATTACGTCATCGCAGATGAATATTGTTTTATTCTTTATATCGTATTTACTGTTAACCTGAAACGCACCTTTTAAGTTTGTTTCGCGTTCTTTTGCGTTTAGAGACACCTGAGGTTTTGTGTTTTTGATTTTCTTTAATAAATCAGGCGCGAAATCGACATCAAAGGCTTTTGAGATTCTTTTGGCTATTACTTCGCCATGGTTGAAAACTCTTTTTCTTTTACGCTGCCATGTCATAGGTATGCAGGTTATGAAATCCGGGTTTTCATCTTTAAAATCTCTTTCAATTACATCAATCATTTCCGATGAAAGAAATTCACCTGCCGGTTTGAAGTTATTGTATTTGAATTTATGTATGCTTTTATCTATGGGGTTGTCATAGTAAAATGGGGCAGTGAGTGCATCAAAATTTTTGTTTGTGAAAACCAATGATGATATTTTCTCTTCCGGCACACGTATCTTTTCCACAGAGCACTTGTCGCAAAAATCTTTTTCAATTGATATGACTTCGCCACAAAGCTTACATCTGGAAGATAAAAGAAGACGTTTTAAAATGTGTCTTTTAGTTTTATCTGAATGTTTTATAATCATTTTGCAAGCATCGCCTTCAGAGCAGAATATCGTTTTGCTTTTTTGTTGTTTGCAATCATTTCCTTTGTTTCTCTTCTGCTTCCTACTATTATCATGTGCTTTTTAGCGCGTGTAACGGCGGTGTAAAGAAGATTTCTGTAAGCCAACTGAGGAGGTAAAGAGAAAATCGGCATAACAACTGCATCAAATTCGTTACCCTGACTTTTGTGCACCGTAATTGCATAAGCAAGTTCAAGTTCAGAAAAACTTTCTGTGGGATATTCTGTGATTTTGTCATCAAAATTAATTGTCATCACACCGGTGTGTAAATCAACTTTTTCGAGAATGCCGATGTCACCGTTAAATATACCTGTTCCGCTTTCTCCATCTTTATGCCAGACGATGTCGTAATTGTTTTTAATCTGCATTATCTTATCGCCTTCGCGGAAAATTTTCCCCTGAAAAGCAATTTCGTTTTTCTGCGGAGAGGGCGGATTGATATTTGCCTGAACAAGACGGTTTATGTTTATTGTGCCTGTTTCACCTTTTCTTGATGGGCAAAGAATCTGAATGTTTTCAAAAGGTGAATATCCGTAGGCTTTTGGAAGTCTTGTTACCATAAGGTCGGTCACAGTCTGGGCAACAGAAGAAGAAACAGATCTTTCCATAAAGAAAAAGTCGTTATCTTTATTGTTTGTTTCTATATCAAAACCGTTTACTATTTTATGAGCGTTGCTGACAATAAGGCTCTGCATAGCCTGCCTGAAAACTTCGGATAATTCAACTGTAGGTAAAAGATTTGAACTGATTAAATCGTGAAGTACGTTTCCCGAGCCTACGGGAGGCAACTGATTTGCGTCGCCCACCATCACAAGACGGCAACCGAGCGGTAAGGCTTCAATTAAACTTGCAAAAAGACAAACGTCCACCATTGAAAGTTCATCAACAACGATTGCCTGAACATCCAGCGGGTTTCTTATGTTTCTGGCAAAAGTCTGATTTTCGTCAGAGTCAAATTCAACTTCTAAAAGTCTGTGAATAGTTTTTGCTTCCTTACCGGTTACTTCCGACATTCTCTTTGCAGCTCTGCCGGTAGGGGCACATAAAGCAGTCTTAAGACCTTGTGTTTCAAAAAGTTCAATAATTCCGTTTATTGTCGTTGTTTTACCTGTGCCGGGACCGCCTGTAAGAATAAGTGTGCCTTTCTCTATGGCGGTAGTTATCGCTTCAAGTTGTTTTGCTTCGTATCTGATGTTGTGGTCTTTCTGTATCTTCTCAAGGTCACGGGCTAAAGTTTTTGACCCTGCAGGAGGAAACTGAACCATTAATTTTATTCTGTCGCATATTCTTTTTTCTGCCGCGTAAATGTGCGGGAGAAAAATAAAATCTGTATCGTTTATGTCATCTTCTATAAGCTGCTTGTTTTCGATTGCTACGTCAATCTGGT
Source organism: Acutalibacteraceae bacterium (assembly GCA_045532395.1). Lineage (GTDB taxonomy): Bacteria > Bacillota > Clostridia > Oscillospirales > Acutalibacteraceae > SIG575. Next base: position 1,383 of record JAZSFV010000284.1, on the reverse strand, counting down.
CGCTTATATCTTCAAGAGCAGCTTCAAGAAACATTGATGCAGACTTGATAAGCGCATGACGTGGCACGCAGGTGTGACCGTTTGAAAGATTATGCTTTAAAATATATACAAGACCAGCTCTTATGCGAAAATTTCCGTCAGGTTGGCGTGTAAGGTTGTTAGCAATTGCATCTGCTCTTTCAAAGCCGATTCCTATACGCTCGTCGCAAAGAAGATAGGGGTTTGATTCAACTATATCGATTGTCTTGTTTCCTAAAGTCTTGAAAGCACGTAAGCATTCGGAAGTAGACATTCCGTAATGCTCAAGGCGGATCATGATTTCTCTGATTGCAAACTGTTCTCTGAATGTTTTGGAAATCTGTTTTGCTTTAGTTTCAGAAATACCCCTGATCTGTGATAATCTGTCGGGGTGGTTTTCAAGCACATCAAAAGTTGCTTCACCGAATTTTTCAACAATTTTTGCGGCGGTGGAAGGGCCGATTCCCTTAACCGCACCTGAAGAAAGGTATTTTAAAAGGTCTGCAGTGCTTTTCGGCATAGCACGTTCGCAAAGCCTTATTTTGAACTGTCTGCCGAAGGATGAATGAAAGTCGAAATGTCCGATAAGCCTTAAGGTTTCGCCTGCATCTATGTGAGGCAAAACACCGACTGCAGTTACCAGTTCTTTTTCGCTATCAAGTTCAAGAACGGTAAATCCGTTTTCTTCATTACGGAAAGTAACGGATTCTACAACTCCTTTAATTTCAACTTCGTTCTGCGACGGCATAAAAGTTACCCTTTCTGATAGAAATAATACATCATTTTATTTTACAATATTATGCGGTAAAATGCAATATAAAATAAAAGAAAACCTCACAATACTTAACGTACTGTGAGGCTTGAAAGTTATAAATTATTTGTTGTATTTTTTGTAGCCGGGGTGGTTACCTGTGATGTTGTATCTGTTAACACGAAGGTCCATAAGAGTATCAATAGCTTCCATTGAAATTTCTTTTGCACCGCCGAGAAGACGAGCGTTCATGCTGATTTTTGCCCAGAGTTCAAGTGTTTCCATTCTGTAGTATGCAGTGAGAAGGTCAACACCCATTGTAAGAGCACCATGGTTTTCAAGCAAAATAGCATCGTGTTCGTTAAGGTAGGGTTCGATTGAATCGGGAACTTCGTTTGTTGAAGGTGTGCCGTATGCTGCAATCGGAACTGAACCAAGTGTAAGAATTGATTCGGGCATGATGTAGTCATCCATGTGAATGTGAGCTACAGCAAATGCAGTAGCAACAGGGGGATGAGCATGTACAACTGCTTTGAGTTCAGGTCTCTTTTCATTGCAACGGAATTGCATTTTGATTTCTGATGAGGGTTTGAAGCCTTCGGGCCCTTCAATTA
>JAZSFV010000079.1:0-12430 GCA_045532395.1 Acutalibacteraceae bacterium | reverse complement strand
GCTGATTCTTCAATTGAAGAAATCAATTCAAGACTTCTGAGTGTTCTTGAAACAATTGAATCAAGAAAAGTCCTTGCAGATAAATCAGAAGAAGAAAAACTTGAAAAAGAAAAAGAACTCGAAGCATTGAAACAGAAATGTGAAGAAGCAAAAAACAGTATCGAGGGCTATGCTCTTAAGGTTCAGTCCCGTAAAGAAAAGGTTGAAGAACTTAAAAAGGAAATCGACCTTAAAGAAATGGAACTTCACAAAAAATCTTCAAGAGCAAAAATGCTTGACGACCTTGAAAAGAACATGGACGGTTATTCAGGCAGCGTTAAAACTGTTATGAAAGAAATGCGCCACGGTGTTTTAAAAGGCATTCATGCGCCTCTTTCCCAGCTTGTTACAGTAAGCGACGAATACGCAGCAGCCATTGAAACTGCTCTCGGAGCATCAATCCAGCATATCGTAACAGACAACGAAAACGATGCAAAGCGTGCAATCAATTTCCTTAAAGAAAACCGTCAGGGCAGGGCAACATTCCTTCCCATTTCCGCTATCAGATCAAAGCCTTTCCCTGAAAAAGACCTTGACGATGAATTCGGCTTTATCGACATGGCGGACAAGCTTGTTTCCTACGACAAAAAATATGAGGAAATTTTCAAGTATGAACTTGGCCATATCGCAGTAGTTGAAGATATGGACTGTGCAATTGCAATTGCAAAAAGACGTGGTTATAAGTTTAAAATCGTAACTCTCGACGGTCAGCTTATCAATGCAGGCGCTTCAATGACAGGTGGTTCACGCACCCAGAATGCAGGTATGCTCAGCCGTCAGGGCGAAATTGAAAAGCTTAACAACGAAGTAAAAGAAATTACCAAAAAACTTGATGAAATGAAAGATGATTTCAAAACATTGAGTGAAGATTTAGTTTTAAGCGAAGCAAACCTTTCCGCTTCTCAGGCAGATTTACTTACTGCCCAGGAAGATGTTATAAGGCTTGAAAGCAGTCTTAAATTAACTCTCGGTCAGCTTGAAACTTTAACTGCAGGGCTTAAAGAACTTGAAGACGAAAAGAAAAATTCAGAAACAAGAATTGAAATTTTCACAACTGCATCAAAAGAGAGCGAATCAAAAATCGTTTCTCTCACTGCAGAAATTGAAAAATTGCAGGGCGATGTCCTTGTTCACAACTCAAAACGTGAAGAGCTTGTATCTTCAAGAGAAGAAATCAACCGCCTTGAAAACGAAATCAACATGCAGGTCCTTGCAGGCGAAAAAGATATCGAAGCCAAAAAGCAGAGCGTTATGCAGTTAAAATCAAGCATTGACGACAGCGAAGGCAAGGCAGAAAGCTTAAGGCTTGAAATTGAAGAAATCAAAGAGAGAAATAATAAAATTGCAGAGAATGTTGTTCTTATCAGAGAAGAAGCACGCAAGATAAGAGAAAAGCATGAAGAAGCAAAAAATGAAATAAAAATGCTCAATGCCCAGCGTGATGAATGCGACGAAAAGAGTTCACTTCTTCGTCAACAAGAAAAAGCAGTCACAGAAACACGTGCAAAAGTAGGCGGTGAACTTATCCGTCTTGATGAGAGAAAAACTTCAATGCAGAGAGAGTTTGAAGACACAATCAACAAGCTCTTTGACGAATATCAGCTCACCCGTGAAGATGCTGAAAATCTCGGCATCGTGATTGAAAACATCGGCGAAGCACAGAAAAAACTTTCAGAAATCAAAGCAAAAATCCGTGCTCTCGGCAGCGTAAACACTGCAGCGATTGAAGAATATAAAGAAGTAAGCGAACGTTATGAGTTCATGAAAGGTCAGATTGAAGATATCGAAAAATCACGCAACGAGCTTATCAAACTTATAAACGAGCTTACCGGTAAAATGAGCGAGCAGTTCAGAGCACAGTTTGCAAGAATCAACTCATATTTCGGCGAAACATTCCAGGAACTTTTCGGTGGCGGTAAAGCAGAGCTTATCCTTGAAGACCCCCTTAACGTCCTTGAATGTCCCATCGAAATCAAGGTTCAGCCACCCGGCAAGAATGTCCGCAATATCGACCTTCTTTCAGGCGGTGAAAAGGGCCTGAGTGCTATTGCACTTCTGTTTGCAATACTTAAAGTTACTCCCGCACCTTTCTGTATCTTCGACGAAGTTGAAGCGGCTCTTGACGATGTGAACGTTACAAGATATGCAGAGTATGTAAGGAGAATGACAAAAAATACACAGTTCATTCTTATCACCCACCGCCGCGGTACAATGGAAGAAGCAGACGTGCTTTACGGCGTTACAATGCAGGAAGAGGGCGTAAGTAAAATGCTTGAGCTTAAAACTGCAGAAATGGCTAAGAAACTCGGTTTAGCATAAGAGGTGAAATTATGGCTAAAAAAATAGTAATTGCATCAGGCAAAGGCGGTGTTGGTAAATCAACAGTCACCGCAGGTCTTTCACGTGCTCTTGAAAACGAGGGCAAGAAAGTGCTGGCTATGGACTTTGATATAGGTCTTCGCTCTCTTGATTTGCTTTTCGGTGTCAGAGAGCAGGTCGTTAAAAACTGGGGCGATGTGCTTCTGGGCGATTGCGAAAAAGAAAACGCAATAATCCACGTGGGAAACATTGATTTTATTTCAGCACCTCTTAATTTCAACGAGGCGTTCACAAAAGAAAAGGTCAGGGAACTGATAGAAAAATACGACTCTTCCTATGACGTGATTTTCTTTGATGCCCCTGCAGGAATCGGTGCAGGCTTTTCCCTTGCAGCAGCCGCGGCAGATTCGGCAATAGTTGTTTCAACTCCCGATGATGTCTGCGTAAGAAGCGTTGAAATTACGGCACAGAAAATTGCCGCCGCAGGCATTAACGATATCCGCCTTGTTATCAACAGATTTCTGAAGAAACTTTCTGCAAAACGTAAATTCCTTAACGTTGACGAAGTTATCGACATGACCTATGTCAGGCTTCTCGGCGTTGTGCCTTATGATGAAAAGATAGGTTTTTCGTCAATGGAAAAATCATCTTTCAACTTCAAGGCAAAATCACAGAAATCTTTCGGCAGAATCGCAAAAAGAATTCTTGGCGAAAATATTCCGCTGAAACTATAAACAGAAAACTCCCCTATGATAGGGGAGTCTTTTTATTATAATGTTCCGTTTAAAAATTCATCTCTGAACCAGATGTCGTCAATCTCAAATGCTTTGCCGTTAAGGTATTCCAGAATGCCTGCATCGCTTGCAAAATCAAACACAAGCTTGTACGAGCAAAGGCACTGTTTTTTGTAGCCTTTCTCTTTGTTTAATTTGTTCGTGCCGTATTTTCCGTCACCTAAAAGCGGGTGGCCGATTGAAGCAAAATGGGAGCGGATCTGGTGCGTTCTGCCTGTTAAAAGTTCAACTTCAACAAGGCTTAAATTTCCCTTTGTGGAAAGCACCTGATATTTTGTGCGTATCTCTTTTTTGTTTTCTCCGCCTTTTTTAGAAACGGTCACAAGGTTTTTGTCTTCGTCTTTTTCAAGGTATCCCACAAGCAGGTCCTTTTTCTTTTTAGGCGAGCCGTGGATAATAAGGCAATAAAATTTATGAAGCTCTCTGTCTTTCATCTTCTGGTTGAGAATACGCAAAGCTTCAGCATTTTTAGCCGCAATCACAATGCCCATTGTGTTGCGGTCAATTCTGTTTACAAGCGACGGTGTGAAAGAATTTTCTTCGTCAGGGTGGAATTCGCCCTTTTCGTATAAATACCTTTTTATTCTTGTAATAAGAGTGTCGTTATACTCTCTGTCGTCAGGGTGGCAGAGAAGCCCCGTAGGCTTGTTAAGAAGCATAATATTTTCGTCTTCATACAAAATATTTATCTTCTTCGAAGCCGACATAAAATCATATCGTGTTTCGCTCTTTGCAAAAAACTCATCGTTTATGTATAAGTCCACAATGTCGCCCTTGTTAAGCCTTGTGGAAATTTCCGCACGCTTTGAATTGACCTTGATTCTTTTTGTGCGGATATATTTATACATCAGGCTCTTTGGTAAGTTAGGCACACTTTTTGTAAGAAATTTATCAAGTCGCTGGTTTGCGTCGTTTTCTTTTATTTCAAAACTTTTCATCAGTCTCTCTCTTTCAGGGGATACTCTCCGATTTTAGTAAGTGAGGAAAGGCATTCCTCAAACTTCACGCTGTACCAATGGTTTTCTTTATCGTCAACTGTGTTGAGAATACATTCAACCACAAAATCCGTAGCAATTTTTATTGCCATTTCAACGGGGTAACCTTTCACAAGCATTGATGAGCACACAGAAGCAAAAACGTCGCCTGTGCCGTGGAAAGTGTCGTTGATGCGTGACCTGAAATATTCTGTGAATCTGTCTTTCTTGCTCTCATAAGCAAACACGCCTAATTTATCATCACGACGGACACCTGTAATAATGACTGTTTCTGCGCCGAAAGATGCAAGCTCTGTCATCATTTCCCTGATTTCTTCGTCAGTAAAATCTTCTCTGTATTCTTTGCCCAGAAGATATGTGGCTTCTGTGATGTTGGGAGCAATCACGTCTGCCTTTCTGATAAGAGAAACCATCTTTTGGGGGAAACTTTCGTCAAACCCTGCGTAAAGCTTTCCGTGGTCGCCCATAACCGGGTCTATAAAAACTATTGTGTTTTCTTTTTTGAAACTGTCAATAAAATCAGCCACAATCTGAAGCTGCAAGGGTGAGCCGAGGTATCCCGTGTAAATTCCGTCAAAATTCAAATCCAACGTTTTCCAATGCTCTGCAATAGGCGGAATTTCTTCTGTCAGGTCGTTGATTGTAAAGCCCTTGAATCCGCCCGTATGAGTTGATAAAACTGCAGTAGGAATGGGACAAGCTTCAACCGAGCAAGCAGAAATTACAGGCAAAGCCACAGTAAGCGAGCATTTGCCGAAACATGAAATATCCTGAATTGTTACTATCCTTTTCAATGTAATTCCACCTTATATAACGTCAAGTCTGATGTTTTTGCTTTTTGCGTAATCCACAACGGGCGATTTTTTGGGGCAGGTGATTTTCTTAAGTGCGTTGCAGCTGTCGCATATATTTTTGCCGATAGTTGTTTTTTCTGAAGTGAATTTAAGCTCTTCCAGCCCGTCGCATCTTGTGAAAACTCCGTCGCCAAGCTTTGTCACAGTTTCCGGCACTGTGAAAGTTCTGATTGCAGTGCAGCCTGAAAATGCGTAAGAATCAATCACCGCAATTTTATCGTTGAAAGTTATTTTGTCAAGGCTGAGACAACCGACAAAAGCAGACGAGCCGATAATTTCAATGTTTGCTCCCAATGCAATATTTTTAAGCGCAGAATTCATGAAAGCAAATTCGCCGATTCTGGTAACGCTTGACGGGAAAGTGACCGTCTCCACAAAGAAGTTTTCGCAGAAAGCAGAAACTTCAACAATTCCCTCGGGGATAGCCACACTTTTTGAATTGCCGTTGTAGTGGATAAGTATATTCTGCCCTGCAGTTATAAATTCACCTTTCTGGCTTTTAAGCCATGGTGTGCCTATGAATGCACCGCCGCCTATTGCCACAACCTGGTCAGGAATGAAAATATTTTTAAGTGCGGTACATTCGCCGAAAGCATAACCGCCGATTACCTTTGTGCTTGCAGGAATGCGTATGTTTTTCATGGCAGAGTTGTCTGCAAAGGCTGAAGTGCCGATTGAATAAAGGCTTTCTGACAAAACAATAGTTTCAAGGTTTGTGCAGCCGTAGAAAGCGTTTTCACGTATTTCAACAACATTGTTTGAAACGGTAAGCGCCTTAAGCGTTGTCATTCCCGTGAAAGCATCTTTATCAACTGCCTTTACGGGCTTATCGTTTATGGAATCGGGGATAACCAGCGTGCTTAAGTTAGCACCCGAACCGGTTACGATAACATAGTCTGCGTAAACATCGTATTTCAAAGTTGTCTCTTTGTCCTGACCGCTTGAAATGTAAGGCGATTCTTCAAGGGGCGAAGATGCGTAAGGGTTTTCGATTTTCTTGCATGAAAACAAACTCAACCCGATAATTAAAACTAAAATCACGCAAATAAATTTTTTAAACATCCTTTGTACCTCTTAACTGAAAAAAGTATCAAAAATTCCTGAACGTTTTCTTCTGAAAGTTTCTTCTCTGCATGGGGGACAGTAGTTTACAAGTATTGTATCTTCTCCGATAACGCAGATGTCCTTCCAGCAGATTTTTATGTCGTGGGTTTTTCCGAAAATGCCGAAGCATTTTGCCGCTCCGTAAATCACAATGGAAACAACACTTCCTGAACATGTGTCAATTTCCACATCGTTTACGCAGCCGAGCCTCGTGCCGTCGGAATTGCTTATAACTTCCTTGTATCTCAAATCGGTTACACAGCAGTTTATGTTAACCACCTCCGTAACCATTTTATGAAATTACTCTTTATTATACCACAAAAATAAACCCTGCGCAACATATTGCAAAAACTATATTGTTTTGATATAATATATATTAACTATGAATGGGAGGGGTTTTAGTTTGAATCTGAAAAACAAATTATTCGGTTTGCTTAAAAATCTTAAGGAATATTGGAATGTTCCTATGCCCGGCAGACACATGACCTTTAAAGAAATTGCATCTTACTCAGGCGGCGGTATCGGTGCGTACATGATTATCACCATCGGCTCTGCTTGTATTCTCGGTATGGGTAACACCCTTATTTCAAGCACCTTGGGCGTTGACCCCAACGATATGTACATAATGTATGTTATTGCCGTAGTGCTTAACGTTTTCCTTACGGGTATCAGAGCAAATATTATCGACAACACCCGTAACAAAGCAGGTAAATACAGACCTTACATAGTTTCCATGGCAATACCAACCGCAATTATCTCTGTGGGCATGGTATGGTTCCCCTATAATATATTAGGCACTATTCTCCCTTCCGGTGAAATTTTCGGCGAGAGTTACGCCTACATTGCAAAATGCGGGCTTATAATGCTCTTTAATATTCTTCTTCATTTCTTCTATTATTTCTTCTACGACGGCTACGAAAACCTTATCCACGTTCTTTCGCCCAACACTCAGGAGCGTGCAGATGTGGCATCAGTCAAGAGCGTAGTTTATTCTTTTGCTCCCACAATCATAAATCTTATTACTCCTCTTATTGCATCAAATGTATTCCATACAAACACAACAGATATCCGTGTTTACAGACTTGTTTATCCTATCCTTGCAGTAGGCGGTATTCTTCTTTGCATGGTAGTTTATAAAAACACTGAAGAAAAAATCGTTCAGGCAAGAACTCACGTTCAGAAAATCAGATTTATGGACGCTTTAAGAGAAGTTGCAAAGAATAAATATTTCTGGATTATTTCTCTTGCAGGCTGGCTCGGTTTCCTTGAATCTGCTTTCTACAATATCATGGACTGGCTTTATAACTATGGCGGTGTTTGTTCAGGTACCGTATTCGGTATTATCAAAACAGTTTACGGTAACGCTTCCCTGTGGGGTATGCTCCTTGCTCCTTTCTTTATCAGGAAATGGGGTAAAAAAGCAGTCCTTGTTATAACTAACGTGTTTAACGTTGTTTTCATTCTTATTATGCTTCCTATAACAAGCGAGCTTAACGGAGCTACAATCTGGCTCATTCTCGGTTGTATGTATCTCAATGCTTTCATGGGTTCATTCGCTCACATTCTCAACCCTGCAATTCAGGCAGATATCAGAGACTACCAGCAGTATAAATCAGGCGAAAGAATCGACGGCATGTTCTCTGCTGTCGGAACAATCGGCACAGTTATCACTCTTGTAACATCTGCTGTTCTTCCTGCAATTTATCAGCGTGGCGGTATCACAAAAGAAAATGCAAGATTAGTTACTTCAAACCCCGAAATTTTAAACAGAGTTTTAGGCGACGGCAAAACAGTGGGCACAGTTCTTGCTGAACAGTATGCAAACGGTCAGAATAACTACGAAAACGCTTATTCTGCTTTGTATGACCCTGATATTCTTATGCCACTTCTTCATGTGCTTATTATCTTCTCCGTATTCGGTGCTATCATGAACATCGTGCCTTATTTCTGGTACGACTTCAACGAGAAAAAGCAGAAATCAGTCATCCGTGTTTTAAAAGTCCGTGCTATGTTTGAAGACTACGGCAACGGCAACCTTAAAGACGAAGACCTTATTGAAACTGTTGACATTATCAATAATTCAAGAGAAATGTCAAAGGCAACACCGAAAGTGGCTGACAAAAAAGCATACAAATCAGCACCCGATAAAGTGTTCAGAAAAGCCCTGAAAAAAGAATACAACGAAGCTCTTCAATACAATGAGGAAATTGAAGTTGCAAAATTTGTATGTGATGAGCTTGATAAATTCTCAAACCCCGCTTATTCTTACCTTGTTGAAAAATGGAAAGATGTTTACGGCAACGGCCTTAAAGCGCTTCTTGATATGGACTACAGTGCAATTTCGCTTGAACTTAAAGAAGCAAAAGCATTGCCTAAAACAAATGCCACAGAAAAAGACGTGCGTTCAAAGGCAATCGACCTTGCAAGAGATAAAAAATATGCTTACAAAGCAATTAAAAAATTCTATCCCACAGGTGAAAACTTCGAAAAGCCTGACTATAGCATAATCGAATCTCTTTATGAGCAGGAAGATAATCTTGATGCAGAAATCAAGGCTCATTATCAGGCTCTTTCAGATGCAAAGAAAAACGGCGTAAGTGTTGATAAAGCAGAGTCTAAAATGAAACTTGACGACCTTAAAAACCAGAAGAAAACCGTTAAGGCAGCGGCGAAAGCAGAGTCTGACCGCCTGAGTAATTTCTATGTTTCTGCAAAGCCCTATCTTGTTGCTGAAAAGAACCTTGTTCAGATGGAAAACTACTCTCACATGGCAGAAATTATGGCTATGTACGACAAGGCAAAAATGTCAGTTGCAGAAAACTAAAATTATATGGGACACCCTGAAAAAGGGTGTCCTTTTTTATACCTTGAAAACCCTTCTTGCAACAAATCTTTAACTGTGGTATTATTTATATATACTCTTCAGGAGGTGATTAACGTGACTGAAAAAATTAAATCTTTGCGTAAAAAAGCAATGAGCCTGCCTCTTTCTCCCGGCGTTTATCTCATGAAAAACAAGGACAAGGAAATTATTTATGTGGGCAAAGCGAAAGCCCTCAAAAACAGAGTAAGCTCATACTTTGCTTCCCAGACAAATATGCAGACAAAAGTTAAAAAAATGGTAAGTCACGTTGACGATTTCGACTATATCATCACCCATAGCGAGTTTGAAGCGCTGGTCCTTGAATGCAGCCTTATCAAGCAGCACATGCCAAAATATAACATTCTTTTAAAGGACGATAAAGGCTATCATTATATAAAAGTCACTCCGCCGCCGTATCCCAAAATCCAGTCTGCCATGCAGAAAATTGACGACGGCTCAACCTATATCGGACCGTATACAAGCGCATTTATTGTGAAAGAAGCCGTTGATGCAGCGCAGAAAATTTTCAAACTTCCCCAATGCAACAAGGTTTTTCCGCGTGATGCAGGTAAAGGAAGACCTTGCCTTAATTTCCACATCGGTCAATGCTCTGCACCATGCGCAAACAAAATTTCAAAAGCAGATTACGAGCAGAGCGTGGAAGATGCGTTGAATTTCCTGATGAAAAAGGGGAATGATGAAGCTGTAAACGAAATGAAAGAAGAAATGTTAAGAGCTTCCGAAAACCTTGAGTTTGAAAAAGCCGCAGCACTCCGCGACAGAATCGCAGCAGTAAAACGTATTACTGACAAGCAGAAGGTTGTTTCTGATTCAAAAACAGAGCATGACGTTTTCGCAATTTCCCAGTCAGGCGATAAAACCTGCCTTATGGTGTTGCGCTTTGATGGCGGCAAGCTTTGCGACGCAGAGCATTTCTTCCTTACTGACGTTGAAGATTTGCCCATAACAAGAAGCGAAGCCATTTTGTCTTTCTATCTTGTGAGAGACCGTGTGCCTGCTAAAATTTTAGTCGACGGCGAAATCGAAGATGAAGAATTGATTTGCGAGTGGCTCACCGAAAAACGTGGCAGAAAAGTTAATTTCATTCATCCGCAGATAGGCGAAAACGCAAAGCTTGTTGAGATGTGCCGCCTTAATGCATCTGAAAAACTTGCCCAGTCAATGGGCAAAAAGGGTAAAGAGCTTGAAGCCCTTGAAGAGCTTACAAAGCTTTTAGGCATCGAAAAAGCAGACTATATCGAGTCTTACGACATTTCCCACACTTCAGGCGCAGACAATGTGGCAGGCATGATTGTCTTCAAAGACGGTCTGCCCTACAAAAAAGCATATAAAAGATTTTCCATAAAGGGCTTTGACGGTCAGGACGACTACGGCTCTATGGCGGAAGTTTTAAGACGACGTTTCACCCACTACCTTGAAGAAAAGGAAAGCGGCGAGGGCTTCGGCAGACTGCCTGATCTGATTCTGCTTGACGGTGGTGAAGGTCAGGTCAATGCAGTAAAGCCTGTGCTTTCTGAAATGGGGATTGACGTGCCTCTCTTCGGCATGGTCAAGGATTCTTCCCACCGCACACGTGCCATTCAGTCCGCAGGCAAAGAAATCGCCATAAATTCCAACAGAAAAGCGTTCACTCTGGTTTCAGATATTCAGGAAGAAGTCCACCGTTTTGCAGTAAGCTACCACAGACTTAAGCACAAAAAGAGTTCAATTTCCACCACCCTTACGAAGATTGACACAATAGGCGAAGAGAAAGCAAAGCTTCTTATGAAAAACTTCAAAACGCTCACAAATGTAAAAAATGCAACAATGGAAGAGCTGTTGTCGATTAAGGGCATAACAAGAAAAAATGCAGAAAAAATTATCGGATTTTTCAGTGACGAGGATATATAAATAGGTCAATTGTATTGACAAAAGACGATAAAAATGCGATAATGTAAGATGATATTTAATGACGAAAAGAGGAAATTATGAGAGTTATTACAGGTTCGGCAAGGGGAAGAAAACTTCTTACTCTTGAGGGCGTGGACGTGCGTCCCACTGCTGACAGAACAAAGGAAGCCATGTTTTCTTCAATTCAGTTTGATATTGAAGGGGCTAAAGTTCTTGATTTGTTTGCAGGCTCAGGACAATTAGGCATTGAAGCCTTAAGCCGTGGTGCAGCAGGTGCCGTGTTTATCGACAGAAACAAGCAGGCAGTTGAAATCATAAAGAAAAACCTTGTTTCAACTTCACTTGCTAAAAAAGCAATAGTCCTCAACACCGATGCAGACACCTACGTTTCAACAACAAAGGAAAAATTTTCTTTCGTGTTTTTAGACCCGCCTTACGATAAAGGCTTTCTGCAGAGATTACTTCCCTTGGTTGAAAATGTTGTATCTCCCGGTGGTGCTATAATCTGCGAACACCCTTATGGCGAAGAATTACCCGAAGAACTTGAAAACATGAAAATCTACAGGACATACAGATACGGCAAAACCGCCGTTACTGTCTACCGTGAAAGGTAGAGTGATTAAATGAAAAGAGCAATTTATCCGGGAAGCTTCGACCCGGCAACATTAGGTCACCTTGATATCATCACAAGAGCAGCAAAGCTTTTTGACGAGGTTGTGGTTGTTGTGATGATGAACGTGAAGAAAAAGAATATGTACGCTTTTTCTGTTGAAGAACGTGTAGATTTTCTTAAACGTGTCACAAAGGACCTTAAAAACGTAAGGATTGACTCATACGACGGTCTGCTTGCTGAATATGCAAAGCAGGTTGATGCAGTTGCGGTTGTGAAAGGTCTTCGGGCTGTTTCAGACTTTGAAGACGAGTTTCAGCAGTCACTTACCAATAAAAAATTAAACCCACGGCTTGAAACAGTGTTTCTCACTGCAGATGCTGACAGCATGTTTTTATCCTCAAGCGTTGTTAAACAGGTTTGTTCCCTTGGCGGAAATATCAGCGATTTCGTGCCGGGTGAAATAAAAGAAGATATTATCAAAAAATTAAGAAATACATAATTGAAAGGAAATTACCATGAACGAAGAAATGAACATCTACAAGCTTCTCGACAGACTCGATGAAGAAATCACAAGTGGTAAAAAAGTTGCACTTACAGGCAAAATTCTTGTTGACGGTGAAGTTATTTCAGACTGCGTAACAGATATCCGCATGAATCTTCCTGACATCATCAAAAAGGCAAGCCAGATTGCAGCAGAAAGAAACAAAATCATCACTCAGGCTAAAGACGATGCTTCATCAGGTCTTTCAAGAGCAAAAGAAAAGTGCGACCAGATGCTGGCAGAAGCAAACGAAATTGCAACAAAAGCAGTTACTGACGCTAAAAACGATGCAACTGAGCTTATTGCAAAAGCAAGCGAAAAAGCACGAAACCTTGTTGATGAAGCACAGGAAAAGGCTCATTTCCTTGTAAGCGAAAGCGAAGTTGTGAAAAACTCT
>JAZSFV010000219.1:0-6353 GCA_045532395.1 Acutalibacteraceae bacterium | reverse complement strand
CCCTCGTTGAGTTCAGCCAAGAAATCAATACCAAAAATAAAATTATCAACAGGAGTCCAGCTGGTATTGGCTACATTTGTTTTTACATTTCCGATATTGATTTTACCGTCTGCTATATTTATGCTGCCGTAATCATCGGTAAGCTCCTTGATTTTTTCTTCAATAACAGAAGCGTGTGTATTTATACAAGCGATAGTTGCATTTTTAACAGAATCCATAAGGAAAAACTGGAAATGTCTCTGAAGCACATTACCTTTTTCTGTTGAAGAAATCTTTTGAATTTCGGCTTTCAGTCTGTCAAGGAATTCAGCCATCCAGCCTTTTGCTTCACCCTTCAAAGATTCAATATACTCGTTGAGAGCTTCGTTTGCAAGTTTTACACTACTGTCGAGTTCATCATTTTTCTTGTTAAGTTCAGCAAGAGTTTCTTCAAGATTAACAGTATCAATATTTGAAAATTCAACAACACCTGCAAGTTTATTTCTGATGTAATCTGTCATCATTTTGACGAGTGTTGTCATTCTCTGGAATTTGATAACATCTTTGTTGAAAATGATGTTTGTTTCGAGGTCTTTTCTGAACACATCATATTCAGCCTGAAGATATGATGAGAGCATAGGATTGGGGCCTTCAATACCCTGTGATTTGTTGAATTCATCAAGAGCACTGATAGAAAACACCATAGGATCAGGAGCAAATCTGCTTACTCTCTTGACAATTTCACCTTTTACTCTTTCAATTTCTTCAACTGACGAAAGCGAATCGCACATATTGACAGCAACAAAAAGATTTGAAAAATTGTGTGGCAGAACTGAAGAACAGAGAAATTCCTGTTCTGTTTCGGAAATGGGGCTAAGAACAGACACAACATAAATAACAGCATCTGCGTTCATCAGATAATCGCTGACTTTCTTGTCGTTATCGTTCACGAAGTCGCCAAGACCGGGAGTGTCAATAATAGTGATATCCTTAAGAATTTCTGCGTTTTCTCTGACATCAATGTAGTCAATAGGCGCTGGAATATCCTTAATAATTTCATCAATTTTTTCTTTGCAGAGTTCATCTGATGAAAGTCTGAGTCTCATTTTATTTTCAAGAACAGCCTCATATGCAGGTTCTTCAGAATATGAGATTTTATTAATTGTTATTGTTTCAGGAGTAACGTTTGTAGGAGCAACCTGCTTACCGAGAAGTGAGTTGATAAGTGTTGACTTACCTCTTTTGAAATCGCCCATAATAACAATTGAAAATTTATCATCAATGTGCTTATCAATTGCAGTTTCCATTTTTTTGATTTCTTCAAGGTCTTTGCTGCTGAGTATCTGTTTAACAACAGCATCTGTTCTGAAATCATGAACACTTTTGACAGATTCATTTATAACTTCTTTCAGTTCATCATAATTAAAAATAAGTCTGTTATCCATAAGTTATCCCTCTTTTCTATACACATTAATAATTTCATTTGTTCGGAAATCCATTTCTCGTCTACCAAGAAGTGTACGTGAAGGATCAAGCTGTTCAGGATGCCACTTATAATATATCTCACTGTTTTCTACAAAATCCTTGGCAACAATTACTCTCTTAACACTTATAGGATGATCAGCTAAAAGTTCGCGGAATCTGACTGCAGAATCTCTTATGTCATCATACTGCTTAATAAACTCGTCAATATTCACATCATCATAGTTAAGCATACCACCGCTTGAAAGCTTGGCGTGAACCGACATCGTAGATTCCGCCTCACCGCAACAGATAACTGCAGCTCTGTCACAGGTAACTTCAGCCGCTCTTGACCATGTGTCAAGAGCCATCATAAGAGAATTGATAACCAATTTGTAGGTAACTGCTGCCAGACTACCAAGAGCTAAAATTGCAGCCTGGTATGAATTGTTAAGAAACATATTTTGAACAACACCATATATACCGTGGTTATTATGTATATGACCGCATTCATGAGCAATTACTGACTTAAGCTCTGCATCTGTAACACGTTCAATTAACGATGAATAAATAATGATAATGGGGTTGTCCTGGTCAGAGCAATAAGTCGATGCATTCATCTCTCCGGGGGAATTAACTACGTATACCGTAGGCATACCGATCCCCAATGTTTCACAACATTCTTTGGTCATCTGATATATTTTTGGAAACTGCTTTGCAGAAACTCTTACTGAATAAAGATTATATTTTTTAATAGCTTCTGCCGTACCATAATTCGCAAGGGCTAAAAGAATCTTCTTTGCACCGGGAATAGCATCAATATGCTTTCTGAGTGTGTAGTCCATCTTAAACGAATAGTCCGGTTCACCATTGATAAGATGAGATTCGTACCTTTCTGTACGTTCTTTTGCAAATTGTCTGAAATCAACAGAAATTTCAGATGTGGGATTATACATTTTTTATTCCTCCTTTGTTAAGACAGTTATTATATATTCGCTGAGTTCGCTGGCTCTCTGATTAATGTTTGAAACATTTTCTATCATTTCAGTCAGTTCATCAAGATTTTTCTGAGTCAGAACTCTTTTTTCCGTAAGCTCTGTTTTAAGATTTTCAAGAGTTTTTTCAGTGTCAACGAGAATTGTTTCCGTTTCAGTGCATATTTTGGTTTCAATTGCTCCGAAGGTATTTCTGATATGTTCAATAATCTGGCTTTCAAGAGCACTTGAATCGGTATTATCATAACTTTCAGCAACTGCGTTCTTCAGAGATTCTTTGAATTCGGCAGTATAATCGCGCTTGAAGAGTTTATCCACAGCAAACTTACCACTCCATACGCCTGCAGCTCCCGCAATAGCAAGAATCGGAACAACAACCCAACCAACAGGCGAAATACCAATCGCAGCCAGAGCAGATGACAGCAATATGTTCGTAGCGATAGTTCCTACAGCCGCAACACCGCCACCAACAAGAGCACCGGTAAGTCCGCCTCTCTTATAGCCGCTGATTGCACCGGTGATTGCTCCGCCTATACCGCCGGCACCGCCAAGCAGAGTTGAGGATATTACCGCGCTTCCGGCGCCGATACCCATTCCCTCTTTGCTCACTTCCACGGGGTTGAAAATCATCTGAATATCAGACATGCCCTCATAAAATTTGTTTTCATAGTCGCTGAGACGCTCAATTTCCCTGCCTGAACATTTTTCAATCGTATGCTGCATACGTTCGGCAAGAATCTGCGAATATTCTTCATTGGATTCCTTTATTTTTTCCAGAATATATTCCTGAACTTCCTGCTGTCCTTCTTTTGTTTTTATATCTTCAGGGGCAATACTTTCTTCATCAATAATTGAAAGAGCATTATTTTTAAGTTCTGTACCAAATGAACTGATAAGAGGACGTACTTCAGCTTCAGCTTCTTTTGCAGCAGTCTGAATCTTCTTAAGTTCGCTTTCTCTCTGGTTTCTCAGGTTTTCAATTTTTTTCAGAGCCTCTTCATATCTTTGGTCAAATTCTTCAGAATCAAGAGTCAATGCATTTTCGCGAAGCTCAATTGTTTTGAGAATATCGGTGCATGCAGAAATGACCTTACTTGCCTGTGAGCCGAGAACAAGAGCACCTCTTTCTTCCGTAAGAAGTTTTTCCAGTGTTTCTTCAAAGGTCAAGAAATTACTTTTTTCAAGAAGCTGCGTGTCCCCTGTCTGCTTGGCAAGAAGAGCCTGCTTTGCGGAAACACCAATCATTTTTATATTTCCCAGCTTACTTTCATAATCTTTGTACTCCTGTGAATCTTCTCCGTAAACATTTCTGGCTTTGATAAGAATACTTTTAATTCTCTCCTCTTTTATGTTTTCAAGAAGACGCTCTGCCTGCTCGGGAGTATATTCGTCCATTCGGGTGACAACAAATATAACCCTGCCGATATCACTTGCAAGCATTTTCTTTTCAAGAAAATCTCGCTCATACATTCCGAAAGGAGCCGGACCCATAATGACAAATATTGCCGCATCAACGCTCGGAATTACCGATAATGTTATATTCGTCATGCAATTATCATCGTTAAGACCGGGAGTGTCGATGATATCAACATTGTTTTTACAGAACGAGGTCGGATAATGAACAACCGCTTCCCTTATTGTCATTGCTTTTTCTTCGGCTTCGCTGGTGATTTTCGTTACATATTCATCGAGCATTTCAAGGGGCACTCTTTTTTCCGAAGTACCGTCTTTATATTCGATATCAATATACTGCTCGATATCATACGTAACTCTGTTAAGCGTTGCTGTTGTTGGTAAAACATCCGAAGGAAGAATGGGTTTCCCGAGCAATGCGTTTATCAGGGTGCTTTTTCCTCTTCTGAATTCGCCGATAACCGCCACATCAAAAGAGTCGTCAATCGCCTTTTTCAGAACCTCGTCAATAGATTTGCGGAGCATTTCCAGGCCAAGCTTATCGCTGTAATCCCTGAGTTTCTGCAAATCTTCACGCAAAGCAAACACTGTTTGCCTGTAACCGGAAAAACCGCTGAATTCATTTCCCATTTAATCACCGTCTTTCACTTTTATATAATTCAAACACCTGAATAATTGTGTCCATTGAGGATTTATTGATAACGCCCATGTTATAGTCAAACTTTTCGCCTGTTTTTTTAATTATCTTGAGTGCCCACGGCGTACCAAGATATGTGCTACGCTGAATTTCATAAATATCATCAAAATATATCACGTGATTATGTTTGGCTGAGCCGAGCATGGACACTTCAAAGGTCAGTCCGTTATCATAAATAGTTATCTTACCTGTGGGTTCAAGCAAAAACATTGTTTTTACATAGTATACAAGTCCTGTCTGATGAACCCTTGCTCCAAGGGGCCTGTTGGCAACATTCATACCGCCGGTATAACCGTATTCGGTTGAAGGGGTGCCGCCCGATACAAGATTTCCGACGGGAAACGTGGTTTCGTGGCCGTTTTTCTCCGGATATGTAACTATATTTTTCTCGTCAATGTTGTTTTTCAGGGCTGAATAATCTGTTCCTTTTGCCAATCGCGTGCCGCACGTGTCGCAGAAAAAAATATTTTCTTCAAACGTTCTTTCACAAAAAGGGCAAACCATTTTAATCGGAGACTTTTTTTCTATCTGAGCACCACACCTAGTGCAAAAAGAAAAATTTTCATCAATTTCCTGACCGCATTTGATGCAAAACATAACTGTTTCCTCCTGCATATAAACTGCGTCATTCTTTGAATGACTGAATGTTATTTATAACTTTATTTATAATTTCCGCACAACTGTCGTACCTGATTATATACTCGTTCTTTGCATCATCTGTAGCAAAAATTCTGCTTCCGCCAATACTTTCAGCGGCATTCTGAAGCTGAAGAAAATGAACTCCCGCTTTTTCATGCCAGAGTGCTTTTATGGCAGATACGGTTTCGGCAATCTCTCTTATCAATTTACCAAAAGAAACGTCTATTGAATCGAGAATATCATCAATTATATTTCTTTCAGTAAGGTCTTCTTGAAGATAATCCTTCTGTTCAAAAGCAAACCTGATTTCTTCAAATTTCTCCAAACTTTCACAAAGCGATAAAATATTGTCATTTTTCTTTTTATCAGCAGCTTCGTTAAGTTTTATAGCAAGAATCGACATAAGTACTTTTTGGGCTGACGGTGATTCATGTGTTATTTTTTTTAGTTCATTTTCAAAAGACTCTTTATAATCCTTTACCATTCCGGCTGATGTGTCATTGAGTAATACTGTTATATAAGGCACAATATTTTCTTTAATCCATGAATTTACGGCTTCTTCCTGCATAGTATATGCACTCTCCAACACTTCGCGGATTTCTTCGTTTGTGTTTTCATGCACTTTGGAAGAAATAGATTTCACAAAGAAACGGGCAGCTTCATTTTTCATCGCATACATTTCTTTGTTTTTCTCTTTAGTTTTTTCAATTATATCAGAGAATGCATCGTTGATTGCCGCTTCATACTCACGAGCAGAATCGGCAAACAAATTTGAAAACTCATTCAAAGAAGCTTCTTCATTTTCAGATTCAACCAATCTTTTCTTATGAAGTTCTTCAATCTGTTCGGCAGATTTTTCAATAAAATCAACTGCACCGTCGCGTATAGACCTGGACTGACCCGAGTTGAAAGCATTGTTTATCATTGTTGTAAAAGCGTCGATACCGCTTTTTTCTCGCATTTGTGCGTCGTGGTTTTTATCCGATTCAAGCGCATAGTATGAAGAAACACCGCAGATTTTTGGCTCATCAAGAATTCTGTGAGCCTTTTTTATAGCCGAAAAACCGGCTTTTCGTTTTTTTAGTTCAACGAAGACATCTTTCTGCAGACCATTGGAAATATATGAAATAAGTCTTCTTGTTTCATCATCAGTAAAGGCATCAATAAAA
>JAZSFV010000132.1:0-3870 GCA_045532395.1 Acutalibacteraceae bacterium | reverse complement strand
CTTTTGCAGGAGTTTCGCTTCTTATTCCGAAAAGCTTGTGAGGATTTGCGTTTTCAATATTCCAATTAACAGAATAAAAATCGTTCCTTAAAATTCTGTTACATGAATGATATTTGATTTTAGGATTTATTCTTTCTGCCTCGGCTCTATCGTAATGAGTTCTGCCGATACAGTATTTTGCTTTTTTAATTATTCTATTTGATTTTTTACCGCGGATTTTCATCATGACTTTTCTTTCGATAAGTCCTGAAAGACGTCTGTTATCACTCTTTGATCTGCCGAAAAGAAGTTCCTTAGCAGGCACGCCTTTTAAATAAACATTCGCAATTGAATCCGCCATTCCCTGCAAGGTTACTGCAACGGGGCAAGGAACATTACAGTTCATTATTGACTCGCCGAAAGAAAATTCAACGCCCTGAACATCAATTAAATCAGGCTTTTCTTCGGCTACAATTTTTGAAAGTTTTTCTTCAAGAAGTTTATCTCTGCCGATTGAGATCTGATTTGCTCTGACAAAATAAACAACCTTTTTGCCGTCAATCACTTTCTTTTCTTCTTTCACATCGCGGTTAATACTGACGATTATGAACTTTTCAATCTCGTCATATTCTTCTAAATTTTTTGCTGTTGCGGTTACCCATCCGCCTGAAGTTTTTATATCCTTCTCGCTTTGAGACAGGCTCAATACCTGACTCATCATCGTCAGCCACATTATCTTCATCTAAATCATTCTCCCCGTAGAAATAAATCATGGCAACGCCCATACAGAAGAAACTTGAAGGCTCTGTATTGAGCAAAGTATGGGATGCAATACCTGTTATGAAAAGAACTGCAAGGGGCAGGAAGCCGAGAAGTCTTATTTTTCCTTTACCGAGAGAAACGACTGCCCTTTTGATTTCAAGAAACACCGCAGTATACATCCATGCAATAATGCCTGCACCCACAATACCGAAAAGTGCAAAAATTTCAATGAACATATTGTGTGCCTGAGTGTTTGCGTAACTTTCAAGAGGACCGCCAAGGAAAAACAATCTTGCATTTGTTGTGAACTTTTCATAATAGAGAGCCCACAAATCAAATCGTCCGTTTGAAATATCGTTACCTCTGGGGTCTGTGAATCGTTCAATTGTTCTCATGATATTTTCATGTATCTGGGAGCCTTCCGTAAAGAGAATAAGACCGCCCAACACCAGAACTGAACCGATGCCCATCAAGGTAATCCACTTTCTTGCACGCTTCTGACCGTAGCCCAGAGTCAGCACTGATGCGAAAGTCACAACCATACCGATAATACTTGTTCTGGACTGGGTTGCAAAACAATAATAAAGAAGCGGAAGCGCTACACCTGCAAGGCAAAGCCATTCTTTGAAATTCTGAACTTTAGTCATGCCCAGAGTTACAAACACAAGGCAGAAAGCAAGAGAAATGCCGAGCTGGTTAACGCCTGCACCTTCAGCCAGAGACATTCGCGTTGCGTCAAGCGAATATTTAGGGTTGACGACAATCGAACAAAGAACAGCAATCATAACGCCCAGAACATAATAAATCTGAATGTTCATGAATTTTTTAGCACCGGTTTTTCTGTCAGTACAGCTTCTGAAAACGTCAACCATATAAAGCAGAAAGAACATCAGTTTAATTGCGATAAAACTCATTCGCATAGCCTGATTACCGTTAAGAATATACTGCAAAGAATAAAGAATAAAGGCAACACATGCAGTGACAACAGGCTTCGACATCCGTCGTTTGTCTTTTTCTGTTTTATATTCGTTGTCAAAAACGTAAGTTCGTATGAAATATATAATTGTAATAAGGTTGATAACCGAAACGTCAAAAACCGTAGAGAATCTGATAACACTCAACAGTGAAACAAATATGTAAATATATTCATCTTTGTCCAGGAAGAACAAAGGGATAACCATAATGAGTGTACCAACATACATGAAAATTGATGAACTTACTTCTGACAACTGAAAGAAAATATTGGCAACAAAAACCGCTGCCAATATCCATAAATTCAGTCCGTCAAGATAGCGGATTGATGTTTTTTTCTTTTCAGTTGTTTGTTTTTTCAAGATTTTCTGCATACATCTTCCGCCACCTTTCCTTTAAAATTACTTATAAAACTTATTTAATGTTTTCTTTATACCATTCAACTGCGTCTGCAAAACCACGCTCAAAAGACCAGTCAGGGTCGTAACCGAGAAGTTCTCTTGCTTTGGAAATGTCAGCCTTTGAATGTTTGATATCGCCTGCACGGTCGGGGCCGTAGACAGGTTCGATATCTGTGCCGAGAAGTCGGCAGAGTTCTTTGTAAAGGTCAATAAGATAAATCTGGTCACCGTAGGCAATGTTATAAGCCTGACCTGCTGCTTCTTTTGGAGCAAGCATAGCTTTTAAGTTTGCTTCAATTACGTTTTCGATATAAGTAAAGTCTCTTGACTGTTTGCCGTCACCGTTGATTGTGGGAGCTTCACCTGCAAGAAGAAGTCTTACAAATTTCGGAATAACTGCAGCATAGAATCCATACGGGTCCTGACGTCTGCCGAAAACATTGAAGTAACGGAAGCCTACTGTTTCAAGGCCGTAAATATCTGTATAAAGCTTTGCATATAATTCGCAAACGCCTTTTGTAAGAGCATAGGGAGAAAGAAGATTACCTTCTCTGCCTTCTCTTTTGGGAAGATTGGGCTCGTCACCGTATACTGATGAACTTGATGCGTAAACAAATCTTTTAACACCGTTCTGTCTTGCGGCTTCAAGCATATTTACTGTGCCTTTGATGTTGATTTCTTCATAAAGAACAGGCATTTCAATACTTCTGGGAACACTGCCCCATGCAGCCTGATGAGAAACGTAGTTTACGCCCTTACAAGCTTTATCGCAAGTTTCGTAATCTCTTATATCACCCTCGATGAGAGTAAAATTTTCATTTGAAAGGAAAGCTTCAATGTTTTCTCTTTTACCTGTTGAGAAGTTATCAAGACATCTTACCTTATAGCCCATTCTGAGTAATGCTTCGCAGATGTTTGAGCCGATGAAACCTGCACCACCTGTTACGAGGAAAACACTGTCTTTTTCAAACACAAGTTCACTGTATCCCATTTTCCGATACTCCTTATTTCAGAATTATAATCTCCAGTAGCAGTAACCGTCTGCTTCGTACTGTTTTCTGTCAAGAATGCCCTTAACGTCAATAAGAACTTTTGAAGCATTATCGCCTTCCGCAAAGATACCGTCAATATCTTCTTTTGTGAGTTCAAAATATTTATCGTGTGCAACACCGATGATAACTGCATCCATGTTTTTAAGGTCTTTAAGAGGAATAAGGTCAATGCCGTATTCTTTCTTTGCATCTTCGTCTTCTGCGTAAGCATCTGTTACGTAAGACTGAACGCCGTATTCTTTAAGTTCGTTGATAACATCAACGATTTTTGTATTTCTTGTATCGGGGCAGTTTTCTTTGAATGTAAGACCAAGAACTGCCACACGGCTGTCTTTAACTGATTTGCCTGCGAAAATAAGCTTTTTAACTGTATTTTCTGCGATGTATTTGCCCATGTCATCGTTTATTCTTCTGCCTGCAAGAATAATCTGTGAGTGGTAGCCGATCTGTTCTGCCTTATATGTAAGGTAATAGGGGTCAACACCGATGCAGTGACCGCCAACAAGTCCAGGGAAGAATTTGAGGAAGTTCCATTTTGTTCCTGCTGCCTTGAGAACGGCTGCTGTATCAATACCCATCTTGTTGAAGATGATTGAAAGCTCGTTCATGAAAGCAATGTTAATGTCTCTCTGGCTGTTTTCGATAACCTTTGCAGCTTCAGCAACCTTGATACATTCTGCTTTGTAAACACCTGCCTCAATAAC
>JAZSFV010000129.1:0-1735 GCA_045532395.1 Acutalibacteraceae bacterium | reverse complement strand
AAGTCGCTGTTGAATTCACCTTTAAGATTTATTTTGAGAGCTTCTTCGTCTCTTGTGAATTCGATTTTTTCATCACTGCCTAAAAGTTCGATACTCTCGATTAAATAATCGTGAGGGATGTGTTTTTTTAGACTTTTAATTTCAACCTTATTTGACGGGCGCATCTGGAAAGCGTAAAGACAGCAGTTTTTATATGTAAATCTGAAATCTTCACTTGTAAATGCTTTTTCGTCTCCGTCTTTGAAGAATCCTTCTTCTGCGTTGACTTCACCTTCACCGAATTGTTTCCAGTACGTTGTGCCGTAAATTCCTTCTCCGTTGATTGTGAGCCATTCGCCCATATCAAGCAGAACCTGTGTTTCTTCATCGGTGATTGTGCCATCAGCTTTCGGACCGATATTTATGAGCAGATTACCGTTTTTGGAAACAATATCCACAAGGTCGCAGATGACCTGACGTGAGGACTTGTATTCGTTATCTTCCCTGTATCCCCAGGAGCATTTGCCGATTGCAGTATCTGTCTGCCAGTAAACAGGGGATATGCCTGTCAGAGCACCACGTTCAACATCAAATGTGGCAACAGAAGGCGGAAAAGCTTCGTGCTTGTAATTGATTGTAACTTCCTTGCCCCATTCATCGGCACGGTTGTAGTAATAAGCTGCAAGTTTTTTGAGATAAGGCTTGAATGAATGATTGTGAATCCACCAGTCAAAATAGAGAACAGAGGGTTGATATCTGTCAACAAGTTCACAGGTGCGTACAAGCCAATCTTCCAGCCATTCTTTACTTGCACCTTTTGAATATGTATCTGCGGTTGTTGTGTGGATTATTTCAGGGTCAAACTCTTCGCAATAAACTGCAGGACCGTAAAAATCTGCATACCTTTCGTCGTTTATGTCACTGTCGTAAAGTCTGCCGGGATTCATAAAGAAATAGTGTTCTGCACGGTGTGTTGATGCACAAAGAGTAAGGCCCTGCTTTTCGCACTCCGCTTTCAATTCGCCCACAACATCTCTGCACGGCCCCATTTTCGTGGAATTCCAGCGATTGAATTCGGTGTCGTACATTGCAAAGCCGTCATGATGTTCAGCAACGGGCATAACGTATTTCATACCCGCTTTTTTAAAGAGTGAAACCCATTTTTCAGCATCAAAATTTTCTGCTCTGAACATAGGGATAAAATCTTTATAGCCAAAAACATTCTGTTCACCGTAGGTTTTTCTGTGATGTTCAAATTCGCGTACGTTACGGTCATACATACCACGGGAATACCACTCGTTTCCGTATGCAGGAACACTGTAAACACCCCAATGAATGAAGACTCCTAACTTGTCATGCATATACCATTCGGGGACTTTGTGGTGGGCGAGGGATGCCCAGTCTGCCTTATATTTTCCGTTTTTGTTTACTTCGTCAATTAATTTCAGATATTCTTGTGTTGTCATTTTTTCACACTCCGCAACCTGTGGAATTTAATTTATGGTAACATAAAAAAAGGAAAAAATCAATAAAACTAGGGTGCGTTTCTGCTTGTTTCGGGAGAGCGTTTGACTGGCAGTCAAAAGGTCATGGGTTCGATCCCCCTCATCTCCACCAAACACAACTCAGACGAACACCTGCTACTTTTTCACAGGCGGCTTCGCCGTGAGAGTGGTCATCTGACACAACAAACTCCCTTTACCGGAATCGATAGAGGGAGTTTTATACTTGATAATGAAAAGGGGATATTGTCATA
>JAZSFV010000231.1:0-1999 GCA_045532395.1 Acutalibacteraceae bacterium | reverse complement strand
TTGCTTGTAAACAACGCAGGTGTTGCACCTCGTGAAAGAAAAGATATTCTCGAAATTTCACCTGATGATTTTGATTATCTTCTCGATATAAATTTAAAAGGTACATTTTTTGTAACACAGAAGTTTGTGCCGCTTCTCATTAAAAATGAGAAATCAAGAATTGTAAATATTTCTTCAATGTCTGCTTATACCGCATCTGTAAACAGGGGAGAATACTGCATTTCAAAAGCAGGTATTTCCATGATTACAAAGCTTTTTGCTGCAAGACTTGCAGAATTCGGTGTAAGTGTGCTTGAAATCCGTCCCGGAATTATCGAAACAGATATGACCGCAAAGGTAAAAGAAAAATACGAAAAATTAATAAGCGAGGGTATAACCCCGATTAAAAGAATGGGGAAACCCCAGGATATAGCAAAATGTGTTTCTGCAATTGCAGACGGTAGTTTTGATTTCTGCACCGGCACAGTAATAGATTGTGACGGCGGATTTAATGTGAGATGCTTATGAGAAAGATATATGATGCAGTTGTAATCGGCAGTGGTGCGGCGGCTTACAGTGCGGCAGACTGGCTTTACAAAGAAGATATAAAAAACATTGCAGTAGTCTGCGAAAACAGACTTTGGGGCACTTCACGTAATACCGGTAGCGATAAACAGACTTATTACAAACTTTCAATGGACGGCTTTTCTTCCGATAGTCCTTATAAAATGGCGGAAGATTTATTTTCAGGCGGTTCAACTGACGGTATAAAAGCATATATTCAGTCGGTTAACAGTACGAGATGTTTTATGCGTCTTTGCGAATACGGTGTTAATTTTCCGAGAGATGTTTTCGGCGGTTTTCCCGGCTATAAAACAGACCATGATAATACCTGCAGAGCGACTTCGGTAGGGCCATATACTTCAAAAATAATGACCGAAAAACTGGAAGAAAAAGTCCTTTCAGTAAACAAAACGCCACTTCTTGATAACAGGCAGGTTGTGAAAATTATTACTGCAGACAACAGAGCCTGCGGTATAGTCGTGTTGAACCTTGAAACAGAAAAGTTTGAAATAATTGAAGCCAAAAACATAATCGCCGCAACGGGTACACCTGCTTGTGTTTATGAACATTCGGTTTTCCCGGAATCACAGCATGGTATGACGGGTGTGCTTCTTGATGCAGGTGTCTATCTCTGTAATTTCGCTCAATGGCAATACGGCATGGCTTCAACTGATTTCCGCTGGAATGTTTCAGGCAGTTTCATGCAGGTTATTCCGCGTTTTGTAAGCGTGGATAACGATGGAAACGAATACGAATTTTTAGAAGAATCACTTGGAGAAAAAGCAAATGATTTTGTTTTCTTGAAGGGTTATCAGTGGCCTTTCAGTTTTGACAGAATAAATGCGTCTTCAAGGGTTGATATTCTTGTCCATGAGCAGATAAAAATGGGTAGAAAAGTTTACCTTGACTATACGAAAAATCCGCATAATTTTTCTTTTGAAAACTTATCAGACGAAGCAAAAGATTATCTTATAAAAACAGATTCTGTAGCAGATACACCTATTGAAAGGCTCGAAAAACTGAATTCTAAAGCTATTGGAGTCTATCTTGATAACGGCATAGATTTACATAAAGAAAAGCTTAAAATTGCCGTTTGTGCCCAGCATAACAATGGTGGCGTTTATACAGACGGAAGTTATGAATCGCATGTTCCGAATTTATACGTAATCGGCGAGGCTGCAGGCTCTTTCGGCCTTGTAAGACCAGGTGGCTCTGCTTTAAACGATACGCAGGTCGGCGGACTTATGTGTGCAATAAATATCAAGAGAAATTTTGATGAAGAAGCAGTAAAGCTTCCCTTGAGTGAGATAAAAACTGAATTTGAAAATCTTCTCAAAGATTTTGAGAAAGACGAAAGCATTGATTACAGTTTCATTAAAAATAAAATGAGCACTTGTGCAGCTTTCTTCAGGGAAAAAGAACAATGTGAAAAACTTCTTGTTGAAATCAGGGAGAT
>JAZSFV010000053.1:0-13942 GCA_045532395.1 Acutalibacteraceae bacterium | reverse complement strand
CCTACGAACATACCGTTTTGTATAAGCGGTGTTCCGCTCATCCCCTGAACAATTCCTCCGGTGATATTCAACAACTTTTCATCGGTAATTTTTATTGTCATAATCTTCTGTTTTGAATCTTCGACAAGTATTTATGTTATTTCCACATCGTAATACTGAGGTCCCGAAGAATCTACAGAACAGAGAATCTGTGCTTTGCCTGTTTTGATTTCTCCTGCAGTTGCAACAGGCACTACAGGTGCATTGTTATCGTACTCATATAATTTTCCGTAAACGCCGCATTCTGAATTCAGATATAAATCACCGATATTCTGTGATGCAAAAGCACCTGTAAGTTCACCTGCATCACTTTGTGTTCCCGGAGTACAACCAAGAATTTTTGCTCCTACTGCAGTGCCATCGCTAAGCGGAAGAATAATACCTGTGTCTACATCACATATAGCGTGTCCGAGAGATGCAAAAATTCCCGTTTCTCTGTCGTAAAAGGTCATTGTTCCTATGCCCGCGGTACTGTCGCGTATCCATAGCCCTGCCTTATACTGACCACTTGTTTTTTCTTTCACCGTTTTCAACTCAAGAGTGATTGTTTTTCCATTTCTTTCAACTGTAAATTCAAGTGCTTTACCGTTACTTTTTTTACATATTTCCGAAACATCTTTATTACTGCCGATCTTTTTTCCGTCGATTCCTTTTATAATATCCCCTGCTCTGAATCCCGCAGACTGTCCCGGGTTTTTATTGCCGTCTTCTGTTTCAATAGCCTGGGTTGATATTACAAGCACTCCGTTTGAATAAAGCTTTATACCGTATGCCGTGCCACACAAAGTAACATAGCGTCTTTTGCCGAATGTTACCTTTGTTTTACGCAGCGGTATAATATTGAAGAGGCTCACACTCACTTCGTAGTTATTATCAGCCTCTGTCCTTACTTGTTGTCCTGACATTTCTGCACTTTCTGTGGGCGTTAAATAAAAAATTTTCGAATTTTTCAGTTCTTTTTCTTTTGTCGTTGTCATACTGTCAGGTATCATAAACTCTGCATATGCCGCAAAAGAAAACACCGTAACTGATAACGCCAACAAGCAAGCCGTCAGGATTTTGAAAAATTTCTGCATCTTTATCAGAACCTTTCAACCGACTTACCGTTAAGCTTGCCGCCGCTTTATTAATGTCTGCTGATTTTTCAAAAATATTATTGCAAAAATTTTCATTTAATCTTTAACTTGGCTTAAATATGTGCTACAATTAATAAAATGGTTTTGCGGAGGTTTTGTTATGACAGAATTCAGATGGCTCTCCTATGACGAAGACATCAGCGATTGCCTGGAAATACGAAAAAAGGTTTTTTGCGAAGAACAGAAAATAAAAGAAGAAACGGAGTTTGACTCTCTCGACACTAAAGCTGCTCATCTTCTTATGCTTGAAGACGGTGTTCCTGCAGGTACGGGCAGAATCACAAAGGTCAACAACAGAGTTCTCCATTTCGGACATATTGCCATATTGAAAGATGCAAGAAAAAAAGGTCTCGGCAAAAAATTACTGGAAGAAATGATCAGAAAAACGAAAGAAACACACGTTGAAAAAATCACCATCAATGCTCAGACACATGCTGTGGATTTTTACAAAAAGCTTGGCTTTGAAGTTGATGGTTGCGAAAGAAGCAACGGTGAATTTTCTTATGTGCCGATGGCAAGAGACCTGATTTTTGACGGTGACTGCTGGTTTGGTTTCGACGACGATGTTGAAGCTGCTATTGTAAGAAAAAACTTTGTATGCAAAAACGTAAAATATGCCGTAATCCAGATTGCGGCTCTCGGCTTCTGCGAGCCTTATTTAAACGGAGAAAAACTTACTGAATATAAATTTATCCCGGCATGGACAAACTATGAACAACGCGATTTATCTGTTGCTTCATATCCCATTTACGACACAATGACTCACAGATGTTATTTCCTTCAGTATGACATCACAAAGAAGTTTAAAAAAGGTCAGAACGTTTTCTCTTTCCATATAGGAAACGGCTGGTACGGACAGCATGAGCAAAAAGCGGAAAACATGCCTCCCTACGGAAAAATCAAATATGCAATAAAAATCATTATTGTAAAGAGAGACAAAACCGTTGAAACAATCATGTCTGACGGCACTGAAAAATGGAAGAGAAGCCATATAACACGTTCAAGCCTTTATCTTAACGAAACTGTGGACGGCAGACTTTTTGACGAAAACGCTCACGCATTCAAATATGACGACAGTTCCTGGGAAACTCCTGTGAAAAAAGAAGGACCTCATACTGTTTTTGACAGACAGGATTTTGCAGGCGACAGCGTCAGAGAAAGCCTTACACCCACACTTCTTTTTGAAAAAGACGGCAAAAAGATGTACGATATCGGCAAAAACGTTTCAGGTCTTGCAGTTATAAAATTCTGCGACGATGCCGAAATCGGCGATAAAGCCGTGGTTTCATTCTGCGAAAAGCTTAATGACGACGGTACCATGTGGCTTCGCTCAACAGGTGGCGACTGGAGAAAGCAGGAAGACCTGTTTATAAACGGCAAAAACAACTGCCCCATGACGACCACATTCACATGGCGTGGCGGAAGATACGTTGAGGTTGACGGAAACGCAGAGCTTTTACGTTTTGACGTTGTGAACTCAGATGTGAAATGTACTGCAGAATTCACTTCAGACAACGAAACTCTCAACTGGCTTTTTAAAGCCTATGTCAACACACAGAGCAACAACATCCATTCATTTGTGCCCTCTGACTGCCCGCACAGAGAGCGTCTGGGTTACACAGGTGACGGTCAGCTTTGCTCTGCTGCAGTTATGACAATTTACAACGCAGAAGACCTTTACAGAAAATGGATTCAGGATATTTCTGACAGTCAGGATATTTATAACGGACACGTCCAGCATACTGCTCCGTTCTACGGTGGTGGCGGCGGCCCGGGAGGCTGGGGCGGTGCAATTGCAATTGTGCCTTACAATTTCTATAAATTCTACAAGGACGATTCACTTCTCCAGAAATATTATCCCTCGATTCTTCTGTATATTGACTACATGGAAAAACATTCCGAAAACGGAATTGTAGTGCGTGAAGAAAAAGACGGCTGGTGCCTTGGCGACTGGTGTGCACCTGACAATAAAAACCTTATCCCCGAAACATTTGTAAACACCTATTTCCTGATAAAATCAATTCTCATCGCAAAAGAATCCGCACAGATTCTTGGCAAAAACGATGACATTCCCGTCCTTGAAGAAAAGCTTTCATTTGTAAAAAATGCTTTCAAACGAGAATTTTTCGACGAAGAAACAGGCTCATTCCTGGGTGGTGTTCAGGGCACTGATGCTTACGCAATTGACATAAACATGGGCGACGAAAGAACGCTTGAAAATCTTGTCAAAAAATATTCCGAACTCAAAACTTATGATACGGGAATTTTCGGAACAGATATTGTAACACGTGTTCTTTTTGAAAAGGGATATCCCCAGCTTGCCATCACACTCATGACAAACGAAGGTGAAATTTCTTTCTACAACATGAAAAAGCAGGGTGCTACAACCTTGTGGGAAAACTGGGACGGATGCGATTCTCACTCACACCCCATGTTCGGTGCAGTCTGCGAATATCTCTTTAAATATATTCTCGGCATAAAACAGCCTGAAAATTCTTACGGATTTGACAACATTATTGTTGAGCCCGTTAAAATCCCCGGCTTCAATGCAAAGGGAAAAATTGTTACAAAACACGGCACAATTGCCGTTGAAGTTTACAACAAGGGTGAAATTCAGTCCACAATCATGACTATCCCTGAAACTATAAACCTGCTTTAATTATCACATTAAAAAAACTCGTAAAACATTTGTGTTTTACGAGTTTTTGTTTTTCTTATTTACATGATACACATTCGCATGACATCTGCACGCTTGCAAAATAAGGCGCTTTGACAACTTTTACAAAGTCAATATTTTTGCAGTTGCTATCTATTGATATTCTTCTGATTGATTCAATTCTGTCTTCAACAGCCAGGTTTGTTTCAAACTTTGAAGCATCAATTTTCTTTACTGCAGGCGATGACTCTGCATTCTTTATGGCGTTTTTGATTACTGCTTCAGGCACTTCCTCGTCACTGTATGCAGGAATACCGAATCCGATAATAATCATATCGCCTACATAAGAATATCTGGGACGCACATTTTTATCAACGCCTCTTGTGCCTTTAACTGTAACGTTACCTTCAACGGTTGTTACTGTGTTTGCATCTGCTTCAAGGACAAAACCGATGTGATTTGAGCCGTTAGTGCTTTTTGATGAATTATAAAAAACAAGGTCACCTTTTTTGGGAGTATAACTGCCGTCGTTTACAAAGAATCTGCCCTGACTTCTCAAAGCGTTCATGTAAATATAGCAATTGCCGTCGTAAGAAGATGTGCCTGTGATTGTCTGGGGAGATACACCTGCCTGCTTTGCACACCATACTACAAAGTAGTTGCACCATGCAGTATATCCGTTGCCGAAAGCCGCTGAAAATTTATTATAACCGTTTTGTTGTGTATAGCCGACTTCACTTAATGCAATGTCGATAATTTTGTCTCTTTCTGTATATGTTGCGTTTGCAAAGGGGAAAAGTGAAACGCAGACCATAACTGTAAGCACAAATGATATGGCTAACATTTTTAACTTTTTCAAATAATCACCTCAATTAACGTACCCGCAGAGTATATCATATAATGCATTACAATTTGTTACATAATTGTAAACTTTGTAATTATTATGCAATCTCTCCACTATATTTGCACATAAAAAAGCACCGCAACCACTAACGATTGCGGTGTTTCTCAAATTCAATTACATTTCAAAGGGATTATCAATTGATTTATCAAAGGGTGCTACTTTGAATGAGAACAAGAGATTTTCGTCATCCCATTTACGTTTCGGCTCAAATTCGTAGAGATAATCGCTTTTACCGCCGAGAATATCGTGCTTAAGGTCAACGTTTACAACTGTCTGTGAAATCGGCTCAAGTTCATCATCGTGGAGAGTTTTCTCAAGCATATCTGTTGTAAAATGAGATGCATTGAATGAGAAATCTTTATCTGCAACGAAGATAAGACCCTTGCCGTCGTTATCTGTTACTGCGCCGAAAATTGACTCAAAGTGAGCAGAGTTTTCAATGGGTTTAACGTAAGGCACAAAGTTTTCAGTAACTGTTGTTTTGAAGTGAGCCTTGTAGCAAGCCTTGTGTCTGTCAGGATATGACTCTGTCGGACCAAAGCCGAAGTATTCCATGTTTTCCATGCCGTCAGTGAGCATAAATTCAAGACCGAAACGAGCAAGTACGGGAGCAGATTCACGTTTTTTAGCGTCAACTGTGATATTGACTGCACCGTCACCTGTAAATTCAAAAATTTTCTTACCTTTGATTACGGGCACAACGCTTGCACCGCCAAGAGCAAAATCAACAGTAATCACAACACTGTTTTCTGTCTTGTCAACAGCCACAGAATATGTTTTCTGTCTCGCCATTTCCATTGATGCTGATTTTCTTTCAGCAACCTGACCGTCCTGATTGTGAGCATGCGCCTTCCATATCTGAATTTTTTCAGGTGAAGCCAGCATTTCCTTGCCGTTTGCAACAATTGAAGAAAGTCTTCCGTAAGCTTTATCGAAAGTATAAACTGCTTTGTCAGTTGCAATTTTAACAAAACGTTTTGCATCTTCAAATTCAGGTGCTTTCTCTGTTACTTCTTTTACTTTTCTTTCAAATGAAAGTTCATTCTGCCAGAAACCGAGTTCATAATCTTTTTCGCACCAGTAAGTTGCTTCTTTCATTTTGCAGAAAATGTTAAGCATTGTGATGCCGTCAAAGTCTTTCATATCAAAGAGAGTAAATTCTTTTTCCCCTCTGGGTGCAATATCAGTGTCACAGATTTCGCCTAAAAGAATAACCTTGCCCTCTTTTTCAATACTCCATGCAAAATATACATCACCGAGAGTTGTGAAGAATCTCTTGTTGAAAATTGAGATTTTACCGTTTTCAAATGTGATTCTGAAAGGCTCATAAGCCTTTTTCATTTCAAAATATCCGGGACGGAGCTTTCTGTCTGCGAAAACAAGGCCGTCAATACAGCAAAGCTTATCGTTGGGGATATCACCAAAGTCAGTACCGTAACGGTAGCCAATATCTTTATACTTGCCTTTAACTGCAACTGCGTGGTCTGTCATTTCCCAGATGCACATACCGCAGAGTTCATCGTATTTTTCCATCAAATCAACATGAGCATGAATATCACCTGTTGTGAGCGAGCATACATATTCGCAGAAATAAAAAGGCTTCGGAATATTTTCCTGTTCAAGATAATTCTTTGTATAATCAAGAGGAGCATACATACGGCTTTCAACGTCTGAAATATCTTTGAAATCTTCTCCCTCAGGAACAGCCTTGAACTCAAGGTGAGCGTTTTCATAATGGATAATTGCTTTAGGTTCTCTTGACTTGATATATTTGTTCATAGCTCTGTGGTTTTTGCCGCAACCTGACTCGTTACCAAGAGACCACATAATTACTGAGCCATGGTTTTTATCTCTTTCAAAAAGACGTTTTGCACGGTCAATATATGCTTCTTCCCATTCGTCGATAGTTGAGAGCATTGACCATCTCATCCAATCCCAGTCGTTACGGTATTCAAAGCCCATGCCGTGAGTTTCAATATCTGCTTCATCCACTACCATAAAGCCCATTTCATCGCAGTATTCAAGGAATCTGGGGTCGTTGGGATAGTGTGAAGTTCTGATACAGTTACAGCTTGCACGTTTGAGAATATATAAATCCTCTTTCATGTGTTCAACGGGAGTTGCGTGACCTAAAACGGGGTGAGAATCGTGGCGGTTGATACCGTAAAGCTTTACCTTTTCGTTGTTAAGGTACATAATTGCGCCTTTGATTTCAAGACGTTTAAGACCTAATCTGACAGGAATAAATTCGCTCTCGTCTTCAATTACAAGTGTGTAAAGTCTGGGGTTTTCCGCATTCCACAAAACGGGATTTTCGATTGTAATTTCTTCATCTGTATTGCCTGAAAGCATTACTTCTCCATCCGGTGAAAGAAGTGAGAAATTCACGCATTTATCTGCTTCAAATTTAATTACGGCAGTTTTTAAATCTTCAGCAACATCCTGTCTTACATAAATATCTTTAAGATGATTTTCCTGACGGGCAAGAAGATAAACTTCTCTGAAAATACCTGAAAGGCGGAAATAGTCCTGGTCTTCAAGCCAGCTTCCGTCGCACCATTTCACAACAAGAACATCGATTTTATTTTTGCCGTCTTTAAGATATTCTGAAATGTTGATTTCGCTTGTGCAGTGGCTTACCTGACTGTATGCTGCAAACTCATTGTTAACAAAAAGATAGAAGCATGAGTCAACACCTTCAAAGTTTATGTAAACTTTCTTGCCTGCAAAATTTTCAGGAAGAACTACGTCTTTTGAATAAAGTGCACAGGGGTTTTCATCAGGAATGAAAGGCGGGTCAAGAGGATACGGATAGTTTGAGTTAAGATACTGAGGCGCATCATAGCCTTTTTCAGTACAATTCTGCCAGCTTGAGGGGACAAGCATTTTTTCTTTGAAAGGAAGGCAGAGAAAATCATCTTCCAGGTCTTCAAAGCTTTCATAATATCTGAAATTCCAGTCACCGCAAAGGTTCATGAGATATTCAGATTCATCTCTGTTGTTTGCGAGTGCTTTCTCTTTTGATTCATAAGGAACAAAATATGCTCTCGGTTCTTCACAACCTACATGCAGAAAATCGTGGTCCTTGTGATAACTTTTAAATTCCATTTTCATCACCCTTACTTTTTTAAATTGTTGAAACAAAATTTATCAAATTCATCTGTATCACCAAAGCCTGAACAGCTTTCAGTAATTTTGTCAATAAGCATTTCAAGGTCGGTAAAAGCACTTATTTTTCCGATTTCCGCTCTGTATTTTGCGGCTCCTCTTATGCCCTTTACATACCATGCGGCATGTTTTCTTGCTTCTCTCATTGCAACATATTCGCCCTTATATTCAATAAGTTTAGCGATATGCTTTTTAAGAACTTCCATTCTTTCTTCTATGGAAAGTTCGGGGAGAATTTCCCCGC
The DNA here is from genome assembly GCA_045532395.1 of Acutalibacteraceae bacterium. Taxonomy (GTDB): domain Bacteria; phylum Bacillota; class Clostridia; order Oscillospirales; family Acutalibacteraceae; genus SIG575. Next base: position 5,795 of record JAZSFV010000053.1, on the reverse strand, counting down.
TTTCAAGAAAAGCGTTGATTTCCCTGAAAATCCACGGTCTGCCCAATGCTCCCCTGCCCACCATGACACCGTCGCAACCTGTTTTTTCAATCATATAAAGTGCAGACTTTCCGTCTACCACATCTCCGTTGCCGATAACGGGAATTTTCACACTTTCTTTGACGGCTTTTATTATGTCATAGTTTATTCCGGGAGAATACATCTGCGCTTTTGTTCTACCGTGAACGGTTATCATGGCTGCACCGTTTGCTTCGCAGATTTTTGCAAGCTCGGGTGCATTAAGGGAATTTTCATCCCATCCTGTTCTCATTTTTACAGTTACGGGAACAGTTGATGCCTTTACTACGGCCTTTACAATCTCCCCTGCTAATTCAGGGTTTTTCATAAGTGCACTTCCGCAACCGTTTGAAGAAACTTTAGGTGCAGGGCAACCCATGTTTATATCTATAAAATCAGGTTCATACTTAAGAGCTTCCTCTGCTGCTTCTGCCATAACAACAGGGTTATCGCCGAACAACTGTGATGCAGCAGGACGCTCACTTTCAGAAATGCTTAAAAGCTCGCCTGATTTTCTGTCACCCATGCTGACACCTTTTGAAGATGTCAGTTCACCCACAACAAATGATGCACCGTAAGACGAGCAAAGCTCCCTGAACGCTCTGTCTGCCGCACCTGCCATGGGGGCTAAAGAAACTCTTTTTTCAATTTCAAGATTTCCGATTTTCATAAACAAACCTCTTGCCCGTATTTTAAATAATAATATCACAATTTTGTGGAAAAATATACTGTTTTTTAAAATATTTTAGTTTGACAGAGAAAAATTATTATGCTACACTTCATATATAATAATTTTTCTGCAGGAGGTTTAATTATGAACGAATCAGCTCTTTATAAAATAGGTTACGGTCTTTTCATTCTCAGTGCCAATGAAGACGGTTTTGATAACGGTTGTATTATAAATACAGTAACTCAGGTTACAAGCACTCCCAACAGAATTGCAATAACAGTAAACAAGCAGAACAAAACCCACGATATGATTATGGCAACTGCAAAATTCAACGTGACTGTTCTTTCTACAGATGTGCCTTTTGATGAATTCAAGCATTTCGGTTTCCAGAGCGGTAGAGATGTGAATAAATTTGCAGAAACCGACAAATACGAAAGAACGAAAAACGGTCTTCTTATCGCACCTCAATATGCAAATGCGTATATTTCAGGCAGTGTTTTCCATTCAATAGACCTTGGCACTCACACAATGTTTATTGCAGACGTAACAGACGCAGAAATTCTTAATGATAAAGAGTCTGTAACTTACGCTTACTATCACAAAAACATCAAGCCTCAGAATAACACAAAGCCTGCCGGAAAAGTTGCTTACAGATGTAAAATCTGCGGTTATATCCACGAGGGTGAACTGCCTGAAGATTTTATATGTCCTCTTTGCAAACATCCGGCAAGTGATTTTGAAAGAATAGGAGAATAAAAATGGGTAAAATTGTAGCATCAGGCGGAGTAAGCTTCAACGACGAAGAAGGCTTCGACGTATTTAAAAAAATAGTCGACCTTTGCCCTAAGAAGGGTGCAAAGGTTTTGTACATACCGACTGCAGGACACGATAATTACGACGATTTTCCTGACTTGCAGAAGCAGTTTTCAGATTTAGGCTGCAAGGAATATGACGTGCTTGTTCTTACAGACGACAGCCTTACACACGAAATGATTGAAGAAAAAATTATGACTTCTGATATTATTTTTGTAGGTGGCGGTAATTTAAAATTCCTCATGGATGTATGGAACAGAACAGGTGCAACAGAACTTCTCAAAAAAGCATTTGAAAAAGACATTGTTCTTTCAGGCTCAAGTTCAGGCGGAATGTGTTGGTTTGAACGCGGATATGACGACTGCGGAGAAAACGCAGAATTCATGTTTATTGACTGCTTAGGTCTTATCCCCGGTTGCAACTGCCCTCACTACCACAGTGAATACTGGCAGAGTTTTGACAGCGTAGTTCACGAACAGGACTTGCCCGGCATCGGAATAGACGGCGATGCCGCCCTTGTGTATGATAACGGAAAATACAGCGTTGTTTCAACAGTTTCCGAAAGAGGAGCATATATTCTTTCAAAAGAAACTAACTACACAAGAACACCACTTACATTTTAATCATGTAAAACAAAAAACCTTGCAAACAAATCGTTTGCAAGGTTTATCTTTTTTAGAACAAATCGAAAATTCCACCTTGTTGCGAATCGGTAGGCTCTTCAGACGGTGCAGTTGCAATTTCGCCCCACACCTCGAGCATAACTATCTGTCCTTTTTCGAATTCAGTTTCAAGGTTGCTGGGGCTCATTCTGTAAACAGTATCTGCCGCGTGTGAACCGTCGTTAGCAATAGGCTTCTCGCCTTTTTCTACTTTGAAACCGATTTCTTCAAGTTTCTTCTTTGCTTCTTCATAGGGAAGACCTTCAACGTTGATAAGCTTTATTGATTTAGGACCTTTACTTACAATCACATGAACTTCCGAGCCTCTTTTTACCTTTTCTCCGCCTGCGGGAGTGTGGCTGATAATTCTTCCTTCTTCAATATCATCGCTGAATTCATAAGTCAGTTTGAAATTAAGAAGATTGCCGAGCATTGCTCTTCTGTCTTCATAAATCCAGCCTGTCATATCCTGAATTTCAACAAATCCGTCTTCACCTTCGGTGTAAATATCGGTTACAGTCGTGTTTTCGTTTTTCTTTCCGCCTAAGCCATCAAGACCGCCGTTAAAAAGAACCACCGCAAGAAAAACAACAACCGCGAGAACCAGTATTGCGCATACAATCGCAACAACTGTGGTATTTGAAATTTTTTTCTTCGGCTGATTTTCGTATTCTTCCTGGCCATCATCGTACTCATCGCCGTCACCGTCAAGGAATGAGGGCGGAACTTTGCTTGTTTCACGGGGGATTATCATAGTCGGATTATCATCCCACTGCACAGCCGCGCTGGGTGCTGCAGAAAGCTCTGCTCTGCACTGCTCAACGTTTCTTGTTCTTTCTTCAGGATATATCTGCAAAGCGTTTATAAGGCCGTTGATAACATAAGCCGGCAACTGCTCTGCAAATTTTCCGGGAATCATAAGTCTGTCATTTGAAGCTCTGAGTGTTACATCAATGGGATCACTGCCGATAAGTGCACGGTAAAGCACTGCACCGAAAGAATAAATATCCGTCCACGGTCCCTGCTGTCCGTCAAAGCCATACTGTTCAATTGCAGAATAGCCTCCGAAAAGCTGGGAAGAAAGCTCGCTCTTTGCGTTTCTTACTCTGTTTATGCTGAAGCCTGTGATTCTCAGTTTACCGTCAGGGGCAATCATAAGCGTTGTGGGAGAAATACCTTTGTGTATAATTCCCGAAGAATGAAGATTGCCGAGAGTTGAAAGAACAGGCATAAACAAAGGTCTTGCCTTTTCCCATGAAATATATCCTGTCGGTGTTCTCAAAAGATATTCACGCAACGTGATTCCGTCGATATATTCTTCAATTGCGTAAGCTGTATTATTTTCTTCTACAATAGCGAAAACTTCAACGAGAGCAGATAATCCTGTAAGTCGCATCAGTTTTCTCCAGAGTTCGGTAAAGCTCTGAAGACAATCGTTATATAATGCTTCTTTTCCGGGATTGGGAGTAACCACAAGTTTGTTAAACTCTCTTGAAGCAATTGCATCAGGCATAAATTCGCGGATAACAACAGGCATCTTTGAACTTAAATCCCAACCCATGTAGGAAGCACCGTCTCCGTTGTAGTCAATAAGCTTGCCCACAAGGTATCTGTTGGAAATTGTACTTCTTATGGGAAGATAAGGTGCAATCTGGGGAGAATCTGCGTGAAAGCCACAGTAAGGACAGACTTTCTCGTCGCCGATTTCTCTCATGCAACTCATACATAATTCATCTGTGTTAATCATAAGCATCACCTTTTACAAAAGATTTTCACTATAACTCCACATTACATTTACATTTAATTTTATCAAAAATAAATTTCTATGTCAAGCATATGCAGGTTACAATACAGTGACATTAACTTACATATTTGTAAAAGGTTTTTTATATTATTTTTTCTTATTCCTCAATAAAAAGTTCCAGCGGGTCTGTCGTTTTGCCGTTTTTCATAACTTCAAGGTGAAGATGTATTCCGTCAGCCGCTTCCACAGGAATAGCGGAAACAGTGCCGATAATCTGTCCTTTTTCGACCACATCGTTTGCGGTAACTTTAACGTCTTTACCAAGTCCGCAATACCTTGCTGTAATGCCTGCGCCATGGTCTATTTCAACAACCGTACCCCAGAGATTACTGTTATAAATTGCAATCACAGACCCTGTGCGTATTGCTTTCACTCCGCTGCCCTCTTCTGCCTTGAAATCAACTCCGTTATGCACACGCCAATCGTTCATGGTGTTTGATTTCACCGCATATGAATCGCTGTAATCTTTGATAATTTCCTGAGAGCCGGGCAGAACAAATTCTTCATTGTTTATAACTGAAATAGTTTCTGTTGTTGTAATTTCCGTTTTGTCAACAGTCACTCCCGTCACGTCTTTTGCCGCTTCTTCAGTTTCGTCTTTTTTCACAAAAGACAGTGATTCTTCAACCTGAGAAAGCTGTGCATCAATCTTTTTGGTTGTATTTACAGATGTTACAACACCCGTAATTACGGCAAGAAGAAAAACGCCGATTGCAAGAAGTGTTTTTCTTGAAGTCAGAATTTTCTTTCCGTTATTTTTTGTTTCGTTTTCATTATTCATCGGAAAAATCTCCTTTTTTCATTGTTCAGAAGTAGTTTGAGCCTCAGAAATACCATTTATTCAGTAAAAATTTCAAAAAAATTAAAACTTTTCCAAACAAATGTTTGCTTTTTTGATTTTCATGTGTTATAATAACTCCGTAAACTATATTTTGAAGAAGGAATGATGGAATGAAACCGATAAATTCAACACAAAAAAAGATTTATGAATTTCTCGTTGAACGCTCTCAGCAAGGCGTTCCGCCATCTGTACGTGAAATCGGTATGGCAGTAGGTCTTAAATCAACTTCATCTGTCCAGACCAACCTTGACGTACTTGAAGAATGCGGTTACATAGAGCGTGACCCTCTGCTCAAACGCTCAATCCGTATCTGCGGTCAGGCAGAAAACATAACTCATGTTCCCCTTTTAGGTACTGTTACTGCAGGTATGCCCATACTCGCTGTTGAACAGATTGAAAGCTATATCCCCTATTCGGGCTATGTATCAAAGGATAAGCCTATTTTTGCTCTTCACGTCAAAGGTGAAAGTATGATTAACGCAGGCATTCTTGACGGAGATATTATATTTGTCGAAAGAACTCCTGCTGCACGTGACGGAGAAATCGTGGTTGCCATGATTGAAGATGAAGCCACTGTAAAGAGATTTTTCAAAGAAAAAGACCATTTCAGACTTCAGCCTGAAAACGATAGTTTCGAGCCTATTCTCTGCGCAGAGGTTGTAATCCTCGGCAAAGTTATAGCTCTGATGAGATATTATTAAGTCCCAAAGCCCTTTTACGATAGCAGATTTACCTATCATTTTATGCAAAATTTCCTTAATTTGTATACAATGACAAAATTAGTTAAAAATATAACAAAACAGTTGCATATTTCAAAAAAAAGGGCTAAAATAAGAGAGTAAAAAAAATTACAATTACTTTTTTGGAGGTAATCAAAATGTCAGTTAAAGTTGCTATTAACGGATTCGGCAGAATCGGCCGTCTCGCATTCCGTCAGATGTTCGGCGC
>JAZSFV010000036.1:0-7805 GCA_045532395.1 Acutalibacteraceae bacterium | reverse complement strand
GAATTGTAACGTAGGTGGGGGTGTCGGGAGCCATTTCGGGAGATACGCCGAGTTCAAGGAAGCCGGGCTTGTTATACTGAGGCTCGTTTGCGGGATCCTCAAGGTCAAGACCCTCGTGGCTGAGGTGCCAGATGTTCTTGTCCTTGGAGTAGTTGGTCTCGCGGCTTATCTTGAGAGGAATGTTGTGAGCTTCGGCGTAGTCAATCTCCTCGTCACGGGACTTGATATCCCAGATTCTCCAGGGAGCGATGATTTCCATTTCAGGAGCAAAAGCTTTGATAGCAAGTTCAAAACGTACCTGGTCGTTACCTTTACCTGTACAACCATGGCAGATAGCGTCAGCACCTTCTGCTTTAGCGATTTCTACGATTCTCTTCGCAATAATAGGACGTGCAAAAGCAGTACCGAGAAGATATTCGCCTTCGTAGATTGCGCCTGCTTTGATTGTGGGGTAAATGTAATCTTTAACGAAAACTTCTTTCAAATCTTCAATGTAAAGCTTTGAAGCACCTGTTTTAAGTGCTTTTTCTTCAAGACCGTCAAGTTCTGTGCCCTGACCAACGTCTCCTGATACTGCAATAACTTCGCAGTTATTATAATTTTCTTTAAGCCACGGGATGATAATTGATGTATCAAGACCGCCAGAATAAGCAAGAACAACTTTTTTAATTTCTTTTTTCATCTTGATTGACCTCCAAAAGTATATTTTCTAATGTTTTTTCACTCAATATACACTATTATACACATTTTATGCATAAAATCAAGTGATTTTTTATAAATATACATTTTTTATGCATATTTGACATTTGAATGAAAAAATAATAAAATAATTGTACACTATTACAACAATTTTTGCAAGGGGGGATATGTACCTATGAGAAAAAATATAAATCTTAAACCTGTACTTTTCTGGTTTCTTGTAGGGATTATCCTTATAAGCGGCTTGTTGTTTGCTATTGCGAAACTCAGCGACGAAAGAGTTCCACCGGTTACAATTACAGAAAAACCACCCGCATCAAGAATGGAATACTGGAAAGACTCAAACGGTACTGTCAGAAAAGATATCGTTTATGAAGCTGACCAGAGTATATACAAAAGTTCATTTATGGGTGAATACAAAGAATATTCACTTAATCCGCAGATTGCAAAAATAAGCAATAACGGCTGGAATCTTATTCTTCTCAATAAAAACAATATTCTGCCTGATAATTACACGCTTAATCTTACCGAAATTGCAGGCAGTCAGATTAAAATGGATATAGACGCTGCATCTTTCTATAATAAAATGTATATTGATGCTTCACGTCAGGGAATTATTCTCACTCCTTTTTCAGGCTACAGAACAGTTTCTTTCCAGAGAAAACTTTTTGAAAACAAACTTACTGAAATTATGGCCGAAAATTCAGTTGAAGAAAAGGATGCAGCACTTGAAGCAGTAAAATCTGTAAATATTCCTGCAACAAGCGAACACAATGCAGGGCTTGCAGTTGACATTATTTCACGGGATGTTTCGTTTGCGCAGACCGATGAGTATAAATGGTTATGCCAGAATGCTCATAAATACGGCTTTATTCTACGTTATCCTGAAGGTAAGGAAAAAGTTACGGGTGTTGAATTCAAGCCTTATCACTGGCGTTTTGTGGGCATTAACGCAGCAAATGAAATGAAAAAGAGCGGACAGTGTCTTGAAGAATATTTAAAATAACAGAGGTTTTATATATGCAGTATTTTGCAAAACATTATGATGTTGCCATTATAGGTGCAGGCCATGCGGGGATTGAAGCAGGGCTTGCTTCTTCACGTCTTGGCTGCAGCACATGTGTTTTCACAATAAATCTTGACTGGGTAGGTAATCTTCCCTGCAATCCATCTATCGGCGGCACATCAAAAGGTCATCTTGTACGCGAAATTGACGCTTTAGGCGGAGAAATGGGTATTGCGGCAGATTTACATACTTTGCAGAACAGAATGCTCAACGTAGGTAAAGGACCTGCAGTTCACAGTCTGCGTGCACAGATTGACAGAAGACTTTATTCTCAATATATGAAACATGTTCTTGAAAAGCAGGAAAATCTTGAACTTCGTCAGGCAGAAATAGTTGACCTTAAAAGAAACGACGACGGTTTATGGGAAATGATGACTAACCTTGAAGCAATTTATACTGCAAAATGCGTTGTTCTTGCAACTGGCACTTTTCTTGGCGGTAAAATTTACGTTGGCGACGTTTCTTTCTCAAGCGGTCCTGACGGAATGTTCCCTGCAAATAAGCTTTCTGAAGCTCTTTTACGTCTTGGAATTGAAACAAGAAGATTCAAGACAGGCACACCATCCAGAGTTAACAGAAGAAGCGTTAACACTGAAATTCTTGAAATTCAGGAAGGTGACGAGGAAACTACACCTTTCTCATTTGATTTTAATTCTAAAATAGAAAATACAGAACCTTGTTATGTTACATATACAAATGAAAAAACTAAAAAGATAATTCTTGATAATTTACACCGTTCTCCCCTTTACGGCGGAAAAATTGATGGTGTAGGACCAAGATATTGTCCAAGCATTGAAGATAAGATTGTGCGATTCAGCGAAAAAGAAAGACATCAGATTTTCATTGAGCCTTGCGGAAGCAGTGAAAACACTGAAGAAATGTATCTTCAGGGGCTTTCTTCTTCCTTGCCTGAAGATGTGCAGCTGGAATTTATAAGAACTATCCCCGGCCTTGAAAATGCTCAGGTTATGAGAACGGCTTATGCTATTGAATACGATTGCGTAGACCCGCTTACACTTAAATCAACTCTTGAATTTGAAAATTTTGAAGGTCTTTACGGTGCAGGACAATTCAACGGCTCAAGCGGATATGAAGAAGCGGCGGCACAAGGGCTTGTTGCAGGCATCAACGCTGCAAGAAAAGTTTTGGGTAAAGACGAATTTATTCTCGACAGAGCAAGTTCATATATCGGCACACTTATTGACGACCTTGTTACAAAAGGCTGCACTGACCCATACAGAATGATGACTTCACGTTCAGAGTATCGTCTTATTTTAAGGCAGGACAATGCAGACCTGCGTCTTACTGAAAAAGGCTATGAAATAGGACTTATAAGCGAAGAAAGATATAATAAGTTTTTACATAAAAAAGAACTTATCAGGCAGGAAGACGAACGTATTAAAAAGGTTGTAATATCCCCGTCAGACAAGCTTAATGAGATACTTGTTTCACGTGGAACAGCGCCCTTAAAAACAGGTGTACGTCTTTCTGAACTTATAAAAAGACCTCAGCTTGATTATAAGATTCTCACAGAATTTGACAAGGAAAGACCTGATTTACCAAGAGAAATTTTTGAGCAGGTAGAAATTGAAATCAAGTATGAAGGATATATCAAACGCCAGAAAGCACAGATAGCAGAAATGCGTCGTCTTGAAAACAAAAAGATAGATTTTATTGAAGATTTTAAAGAAATTGTAGGCTTAAGACTTGAAGCGCAGGAAAAACTCAACAAAGTGCGCCCTGCAAACATCGGCCAGGCTTCACGTATTTCAGGCGTAAGTCCTGCTGATATTTCTGTTTTACTTATTTATTTATCATCTCTCGGAAAGGAAAATAACTGATGTTTATTTCTAAAGAATTATTTGTTAATTCTCTTAAACCTTACAATATAACACTTTCTGATGAAAAAATTGAAATGTTTGATAAATATGCGTCACTTCTTGTAGAATGGAATGCAAAGTTTAATCTGACTGCAATCAAAGACCCTGATGGAATTGTTGTAAAACATTTTGTTGACAGTCTTATTGTACTTGGAGAAAACAAAATCGAAGGCAGTCTTATTGATGTTGGCACAGGTGCAGGTTTTCCGGGACTTCCCCTTTTGATTGCAAGTGATAACCTTGATGTGACATTTCTTGACAGTACAGGAAAGAAAATCAAGTTTATAGAAACAGTCCTTGACGAATTAGGTTTGTTTGCAGATACTGTAAATGCCCGTGCGGAAGAAGCTGCGAGAGATGAATTTTTAAGAGAAAGTTTTGATTTTGCTACTGCAAGAGCAGTTTCAAATTTACGCGATTTATCTGAATATTGCTTACCTTTTGTTAAAGTTGGCGGTAAATTTATTTCCATGAAGAGTGCAAAAACAGAAGAAGAAATAACTGATGCAAAAGAAGCAATCAAGGTTCTCGGCGGTGAAATTGAAAAAGTTAATTCATTTGAACTCACAGATTGCGGAGAAAGAACTCTTGTTTTTGTAAAAAAAGTTCGTCCTACTCCGACAAAATATCCGAGAAATTATTCGCAGATTATAAAAAATCCTATTGTTTCACGTGGAACAAAATAAAATATTGTAGATTTCTGGCTTTTTTTTATGCTGGACAAACTCCCCTCGGAAGTGTATTCTTAATTCATCGAGAAACACTTCCGGGGGATTTTTTAATGCAGAATAAAAGCGCAGGTGAAATCGTTGTTATAAGTTGCAGTAAAATAATACCCTCTGAAAAAGTGACAGATAAAAATATTGAAAAATTATCGCAGAGTATAAAAAAACACGGTTTATTGCAGCCAATAAAAATAAGACCTCAGAAATACGGTTTTTATGAAATCATAAACGGAAACAGAAGATTTACAGCAGCTAAACTTGCAGGGCTGATGAGTGTTTCATGCATCATAACCGATACGGATGAACGGACTTCAAAAATGGTTGGTTTTATTGAAAATCATTTCTGCAGAAATCTTGATTTTATTGAAGAATCAGAAAAAATCAAAGACCTTATAATCAACCATAAATACACAATAGATGAGATTTCTGACATGCTTTGTACCGATATTTTCAGCGTTGTTAATAAACTCAGAATTCTTCATTTTTCAAGGGAAAACAGAATTAAAATAAAGAATTCAGGTATGACCTATAATCAATGCATTACCCTTTTGAAACTTGAAAATACTGAATATTTTGACAGTGCGGTTGATGCGGTTATTACAAATAAAATGAATGAAGAACAAACTGAAAAATTTGTTTCAAAACTCATGTCAGAAAAAAGAAATACAGTAGTTTTCAAAGATATAAAAATTTTTACAAATACAATTTCACATACAGTAGAAAAAATGAAATCATGGGGAATAGATACAGAATATAATCAGACAGAAAACGACGATAAAATTGAATTTTATATCGCTGTTTCTAAACGTAAACATTCCGATGTAAAGTCACTTAAGTGATTTTATATACAAGGGCGAAAGCCCACCCATATCTTTCTCTTTCACACCCCACATCCACAAACAGCGAGGGAGCAGTTCTTTACGGGCTGCTCCCTTGCTGTTTCACGTGAAACATTTTTTAAAAATTCTCTCTTTTCATATAATAAATAACACCATAAGTTGTTGCAATTTTATTATATCTATGATATAATAAGTTAATTATTATGGAGATTTTTCTGTTTCTACGGATAGGAGTACTTCAGATATGGGAAAAACCATTGCTATTGTTAATCAAAAAGGCGGTGTAGGAAAGACAACTACCGCCGTTAACCTTGTTGCTTCTTTAGGCAAAAAAGGATATAAAACCTTACTTGTAGACATAGACCCTCAGGGAAATACAACAAGCGGTCTTGGTGTGAATAAAAAAAATATTTCAAAATCTTCTTATGACATTCTTACAGGCAATGCAAGAATAAGCGACGTAATTATAAAGACAGAATTTGAAAATGTAAGTATTATTCCTTCAAGCATAAATCTTGCAGGCGCAGAGATAGAACTTGTTGATGTTAAAAACAGAGAGTCAAGGCTTAAAAGTGCTCTTGCACTTATCAAAAATGATTTTGATTTTATTTTTCTTGACTGTCCCCCATCTCTCGGTCTTATCACTTTAAACGCTCTTTGCTGCACAAATACATTTTTTGTGCCCATACAATGCGAATATTACGCCCTGGAAGGCCTTTCACAGCTTATGTCAACTGTCAGGCAGGTAAAGAAGCTTTATAACGAATACATAGACCTTGAAGGCATTTTACTTACAATGTACGACGGAAGGCTTAACCTTACTCAGCAGGTTGTGGAAGAAGTTAAAAAATTCTTCCCTAAAAAAGTTTATTCAACAGTCATTCCGAGAAATGTAAGGCTTTCAGAGGCTCCCAGCTTCGGACAACCGGTTATTTATTACGATAAAGCCTCAAAAGGTGCTGAAGCTTATATGAACCTTGCAGATGAATTTTTAAGTATGAACAGGAAGTGAGTATATGGCATCTAAAAAAGGTCTCGGAAGAGGTATTGAATCTCTTTTTAATGAAAATTCTTTAGAAGAAATAAACACTTCTTCCGCAGAAAAAATAAAACTCGTCGATATAGTTCCTAATAAAGACCAGCCCAGAAAAAAATTCAACGAAGCTGCTTTAAAAGAACTTGCAGACAGTATTTCTCAACATGGTGTTATTCAGCCATTGCTTGTACGTCCCCTTTCAGGCGGTACATACCAGCTTATAGCAGGTGAAAGAAGATGGCGTGCTTCAAGAATGGCAGGAATAAAAGAAGTTCCCGTTGTTATTAAAGAATTGACTGACGAAGAAGCAGCAGTCCTTTCAATGATTGAAAATCTTCAGAGAGAAGATTTGAATGCAATTGAAGAAGCAGCAGGAATCAAATACCTTATGTCAAAATATGGTCTTACTCAGGAAGAAGTAAGCGAAAAGGTTGGTAAATCCCGTTCAGCAATTGCAAACTCGTTAAGACTTTTAAAATTACCTTTGAGTATTTCCGAATATGTTTCAGACGGAATAATTTCAGCCGGACATGCCAAAGCGCTTCTCCCGCTTGAAGATGAAGAAAAAATGATTTATCTTTGCAATATCATAATCAAAGATAATTTATCAGTAAGAGAAACTGAAAAAGCCGTTAAAAACATGATGACGGAAAAAATTCAGAAAAAGAAAAAAGCGAGAGATAAATTTTTTGATGAAGTTGAGTTATCACTTAATGATACTCTGAAAAGAAAAATAAAAATCAGTTCAAATGCAAAAAATAAAGGTACAATAACTATCGAATTTTTTGATAAAGACGATCTTAAAAATTTTGTTAAATATTTTGATGAAAATAAATAATTAGGAGACGGTAAAAATGTTAGACATTAAAGTAATCAGAGAAAATCCCGAAAAAGTTAAAGCTGCTATGAAATCAAGAAACAAGGATATGGATGCCCTTGTTGATGAAGTTCTCGCAATTGACGTTGAGCGCCGTGCTCTTATGACAAAAACAGACGCTTTCAAACAGGAACAGAACGAAGCAAGTAAAAAAATTCCCCAGATAAAAAAAGAAGGCGGAGACATCTCTGAAATTATGCAGAGAATGAACGAAATCAAAGAAAACATCAAAGCAAACGATGCTGTTCTTTCTGAACTTGAAGAAAAACAGAAGAAAATCATGTACGAATTCCCCAACATTCCCAGCGATACAACACCTATCGGTAAAGACGATACAGAAAACGTTGAAATCAGAAAATGGGGCGAACCCAGAAAATTTGATTTTGAAGCAAAAGCTCATTGGGATATCGGCGCAGACCTTGGCATTCTTGACCCTGAAACAGCTGCAAAAGTTACAGGTACAAGATTCCATTTCTATAAAGGAATCGGCGCAAGACTTGAAAGAGCAATTATCAACTTCTTCCTTAACACTCACATTGAAAACGGTTATACAGAAGTTATGCCTCCTTACATGGTAAACAGAACATCTATGACAGGTACAGGCCAGCTTCCTAAATTTGAAGAAGATGCTTTCAAAACAACAGATGATTATTTCCTTATCCCCACTGCAGAAGTTCCTGTAA
>JAZSFV010000123.1:0-5530 GCA_045532395.1 Acutalibacteraceae bacterium | reverse complement strand
TCTTCCTAAGACCGCTTGGCCTCCGACTTTGCACAACTCATTGCCCGATGGAACTTAATATTCCGCGTTTTATCTCTCAGTATAATGAAGTTTGCTACAGAGGGCCAAGCTTTCTTGTTTCTCTTGAAATTTCATCTTTGCCCGAAGACAAACGTCCTTCGGCTTGTATCGGCTGTAAATCATGCGAAGCAGTATGTCCGCAACAAATAAAAATTGCCGATATGATGGCAGATTTTACAAAAAAACTTAAATCATAAAAACGAAAAACTCCCTTTTCAATGGGGAGTTTTTTGTTTTTTTATCTCTTACTCTATATATAACTCTATCTCTATCTCTATCTCTATCTCTATCTCTATCTCTGGTGGACAATGTCGGACATTGTTGTAACAAAGTGACGCTTAAACTTGCAGAAAATCCTATAACATAGCCGTTTGTGAGATTTGGTTGTGAAAAATTTTTTCAAAAATTTTTTATTTTTTTCAAAAAAGTTGAAAAACTGATGAGGTTTTCTTGTTAATATTACTCTGGTAATCATAAAATGTAATCTGTTATACAATCATACCAATGCACAAATGTTTCTCCATTAACGATCAGCTTTTCGTTATTGGGTAGCATTTCAGACCATGTTTTTTTATATTTGCTGAATAATGCGTCATTCTTATTAAATCTTCTCCAAAGTATCGTTCTACCGTTTTTGTCAAGGTATTGTTCAATGACAATTGAGTTATCAAAATGACCTAAACTGATTAAGCATATAGTATCGTATGTTTTACCGTTTATTTCGATGTTATAACTTCCTGATATATCTGAAAATTCCTTGTCGATTTCTGCTGTTATAATATCATTGTTTCTTGCGATTCTATTGTTGCTTTTAATGTGAATTTCGTTTCCGCAATTGTTTTCACCAAATCCCCAGTTCTTTACAAACACGTCGTCAAGGAAAGTGAATTGTTTCTTTTTGTTTTGTTCATAATATGTAGCTGCAAGATATCGACAATGCGTATCAGTCAGTTGTGCAGCAAATTCTATTTTTTGCTCTTTATTGTTTATGATATCATGGCGTATACTCATAATTTCCACGCCTCCTACACCATGGATTTCAATTTCACCGCAAACTTTTGTTTCGGAATATTCTTCAAGTTTTTTTGATTCATAATTATAAAGTCCCCAAATGACTTTTTCGTTTAATTGAGGTATTATACTTAATCCTTTCAATTCTTTGCAATCCACTTCAAATGGTGTTTTATCTGATTTTGTTATTTTATATTCAGGCAAAATATGTGGTAAATCTTTCATAATTTCTTCAACCTTTCTTGATGAATATTTTTCTTTAAATTCTTGTTTTGCAGTGTATAATCGGCTTTTAACTGTGCCGATAGGAATATGGAGTTTTTCTGATATTTCAGCTTGCGACAAGTCTTCAATATAGGCAAGATTTAATATTTCTTGGTATTTCTTATTAAGAGAAATAAAAACATCATTAAATAGGCTATCTTCATTAAAACCGAATTGAGTATATGTAAAAAGATTCTCATCTAGTTCATCAACGCAAAGTTCAATATTTTTTGCTTTTTTGCGATAATAGGCGTTACAGGTGTTACGTGCTATGCCTATAAGCCAAGGTCTGAAAGATTCAGTACTTTTAAGGTTTTTAAAATTTCTAAATGCACCTAATAATACTTCTTGTAAAACATCTTGAGCATCTTCTTTGTTATTAATCTTATAATAAATAAATCTCTCAACGGCGGATACGTTTTCATTTATCAGTTTTTCAAACTCTGTCATTTTCTCACCTCCAAAATTAATTTAAAACCGGTTTCAATAATATAGTTGAAAAATATCTCAAAAAGGTTCATTTAAAATAAAAAAACCGAAAGTTTTTACGCTTTCGGTTTATAAAAATATTTACATTGAAGCAACGATATCTTTCATTGAGTACATTCCTGCACTTTTGCCTGCCATAAACATAGCAGCATTCAAAGAGCCGTTTGCAAAAATCTGTTTGGACATAGCACTGTGGCTGATTTTAATAACTTCATCCTGTCCTGCAAAGATGATTTCGTGTTCGCCTACGATTGTACCGCCACGTACTGCGTGAAGACCGATTTCGTTTTTGGTTCTCTTCATACGCTTTGAATGTCTGTCAAATTCGTATTTGGGAGCAGTTTCGAATTCTTCACTGATTTCATCTGCAAGCATAAGTGCTGTGCCTGATGGAGCATCAATTTTCTGGTTATGATGCATTTCAACGATTTCAATATCAAACTGACCGCCAAGCACTGCAGTTGCTTTTCTTGCAAGCTCTGCAATAAGGTTAACACCTAATGACATATTTGCACTGAAGAAAATCGCAACCTTTTCTGATGCATCAGAAATTGCTTTTTTCTGGTCTTCATCAAGACCTGTTGTGCAGATAACTGCAGGTGTGTTTGTTTTTACTGCATAATCAAGAATGCCCTGAAGTGCGCTTGGGTGAGAAAAGTCAATAATAACATCAACTTTTTCTTTTATATCGGCAGGTGAGGAATAAACGGGGTATTCAACAGACGTGGTGTTGATATCTGTTCCGCAAACAATTTTAAGGTCGTCAAAATTCTTTGCACACTCTGTAATTGTTTTGCCCATTTTTCCGTTACAGCCGCTTAATAAAATATTGACCATTTTAAAAATCCTTTTATTTAAGAAATTAGATAAGATTGTATTTCTGAAGCACTGCCTGAAGTTTCGCTTTGCCTTCGTCTGTCATGCCGACAAGGGGAAGTCTGCATTCGCCAACGTTCATGCCCATCATATTCATAGCTTCTTTTACGGGGATGGGGTTAACGTCAGAGAAGAGAGCATTGCAAAGTTCAGTATATTCAAGCTGAAGTCTAACAGATTCTTTTGTGTTTCCGTCAACACCAAGCTGTGCAATATCATGAGCAACTTTGGGGCAGATGTTGGAAAGAACAGAAATTGAACCTTTACCGCCCATAGCAGTAAATGCTGCAACTTCATCGTCGTTACCGCAGTAGATATCAAGGTTATCACCGCAGAGTGACATTGTTTTTGCAAGAGCTGAAATGTTTGCGTTTGCTTCTTTTGTAGCAACGATTTTTTCATTCTCTGCAAGAATTGCATAAGTTTCAGGAAGAATGTTAACACCTGTTCTTGAAGGAACATTGTAAAGGATAATGGGAGTGTTAACTCTTTCTGCGATGTAGTTGTAGTGCTCGATAAGACCTTTCTGTGATGTCTTGTTATAGTAAGGAGTTACCATAAGAAGTCCGTCGACGCCTGCATTTTCGCATTCGTTAGCAAGTCTTACAGCATATTTTGTTGAGTTACTGCCTGCACCTGCAATAACAGGAACACGTTTGTTAGCAACGTCAACTGCATATTTAACAACATCAATGTGTTCAAATGTAGAAAGAACAGAAGCTTCGCCTGTAGTGCCTGCGATAACGATAGAGTCTGTACCTTCTTCAATCTGCTGGTCGATAAGTTCACCGAGACGTCTGTAGTTTACGTCCATGTTTTTGTCAAAGGGAGTAACAATAGCAACGCCTGCACCGGTAAAAATAGTTTCTTTCATTGGGGATTCCTCCTAAACTGAAATCAATCCATGTATCCTTCTGCACAGAGAAGTTCTGCCATAAGAACTGCACCGCCTGCGGCACCTCTTAATGTGTTGTGAGAAAGGCATACGAATTTGTAGTCATACTGTGAGTCTTCACGAAGTCTGCCGATTGAGATTGCCATACCGTTTTCAAGGTCACGGCAAAGCTTTGTCTGGGGCATGTTATCTTCTTCAAAATAGTTAAGGAACTGTTTGGGAGCTGAGGGGAGATTAAGTTCCTGAGCTCTGCCCTGATAGTTTTTCCAGATTTCTTTGATTTCTTCGATTGAAGGTTTGTTTTCAAATCTTGCGAAAACTGCTCCCATGTGTCCGTCAGAAACAGGAACACGGATGCACTGTGCTGTGAAGTTGGGTGAAGTTGCGTTTTCGATATGGTCGCCTTCAATTTTACCCCAAATTTTGAGAGGTTCCTGTTCACTCTTCTGTTCTTCACCGCCGATGAAGGGGATTACGTTGTCAACCATTTCAGGCCATGTTTCAAATGTTTTACCAGCACCTGAAATTGCCTGATATGTGCAAACGAGAACATCTTTAATGCCGAATTTTGAAAGAGGGAAAAGAGCAGGAACATAGCCCTGAAGTGAGCAGTTGGGTTTTACTGAAATGAAACCGCGCTTTGTTCCGAGACGTTTTCTCTGTGATTCAATAACTTTTGCATGGTCAGCATTAAGTTCAGGAAGAAGCATGGGAACGTCAGGTGTGCCTCTGTGAGCACTGTTGTTTGAAACAACGGGACATTCTGCTTTTGCATATTTTTCTTCGAGAGCTTTGATTTCATCTTTATTCATATCAACTGCACAGAAAACGAAATCAACCTGTGAAGCGATTTTTTCAACATCTTCTGTTGCATTCATGATAACTAAATCAGCCATTTTTTCAGGAATGGGGTTAGCCATACACCAACGAGAACCTACAGCTTCTTTATATGTTTTGCCTGCTGTTCTGGGGCTTGCAGCGAGAACTTTTACATCAAACCAAGGGTGGTTTTCAAGAAGAGTTGCAAATCGCTGACCTACCATACCTGTAGCACCGATAATACCAACATTAAATTTTTTCATAACTTTACCTCCGATTTTGCAATTTGGCATTGAAAAATCACACAACAAGTGTTAATATAGTAAATACCACAATTACATATATGATACCATTATATGATAAAGTTGTCAAACATTTTTATGTACAAATATATACGATTTATTGAGGATTTATTATGAAAAAAAGCGACTTTTTTTACAATTTGCCACCTGAATTAATTGCACAGACTCCCATTGAACACAGAGAGATGTCAAGATTGATGAAACTTGACAAAAAATCAGATGAAATAATGCACTGTCATTTTTATGACATTGTTGATTTTTTTGAAGAGGGAGACTGCCTTGTTCTTAATAACACCAAGGTTTTACCTGCAAGACTTTACGGCGTAAAAGAAGAGACGGGAGCAGTAGTTGAATTTCTTCTTCTTAACCAGATTAACCTTGATGTATGGGAAGTTATTGCAGGCCCCGGTAAGCGTGCAAAACCCGGCACAAAATTCAGTTTTGGTGACGGCATGCTTGCTTGTGAAGTGCTCGAAATTCTTGACGGCGGAAATCGTGTTATCAAGTTTTTTTATGACGGCAATTTCTATGAGATTCTCGATAAAGTAGGGGAAATGCCGCTTCCTCATTACATAACTGAAAAACTTGAAGATAAAGACAGATACCAGACAGTTTACGCTGAAAACTTAGGCTCTGCTGCAGCACCTACTGCAGGACTTCATTTTACCCCTGAGCTTCTTGACAAAATCAGAGAAAAGGGCGTTAAAGTGTGTTTCGTAACTCTTCATGTAGGTCTTGGTACTTTCAGACCTGTCAAGGCTGACAACATTCTTGACCACAAAATGCACAGCGAGCATTACTGGCTTCCGAAAGA
>JAZSFV010000245.1:0-9133 GCA_045532395.1 Acutalibacteraceae bacterium | reverse complement strand
TTCATGTATTTTCAGGAATTGATTTTTTCTCAAAAAACCTTCTTCCCCATTTTACATTAAGTATATGATATGCTAAAATCTGCCAAAAATCAATACTTATTTTTATTTTCTCCCGAATACCCTAAAAAATAAATTTTTCATATTCCTTTTTTGTTTATTTTTTAACAAACCTTGACGGACAGGGCATATTTTTGTAATATTGTATCATAAAGGAGTGATAAAAATGAATTTTAAAACCTTCCTTAAAAAGGCATCTGAAGTAATCCCGTCAAAAAGACAGCTTGACTGGTTTTCTACTGAATTTTACGGCTTTATCCATTTCGGTGTAAACACTTTTACCGATAAAGAATGGGGCGACGGCACAGAAGACCCGTCAATTTTCAACCCCTATAAATTTGACGCCGAAGAAATCGTCAGAATTTTCAAAGACGCAGGCATGAAAGGTCTTGTGATTACTGCAAAACATCATGACGGCTTCTGCCTCTGGCCCAGTAAATACACAGAGCACTCCGTTAAAAACAGCCCCTATAAAAACGGAAAAGGCGACATCGTGAAAGAGCTTGCCGATGCCTGCCATAAAAACAACTTCAAATTCGGTTTTTATCTTTCTCCGTGGGACAGGAATTCACGTCTTTACGGAACAGATGAATATAATACTTATTATAAAAATCAGCTTACCGAGCTTCTCACAAATTACGGCAAAGTTTTCCATGTATGGTTTGACGGAGCCTGCGGAGAAGGTCCTGACGGTAAAAAGCAGGAATATGATTTTGACGGATATATAGAACTTATCAGAAAATATCAGCCTGATGCCACAATTTTCAACGACCATGGCCCCGATGTGCGCTGGTGCGGAAACGAATCAGGCAAATCACGTCACAGCGAATGGGCAGTTGTGCCTCATGAACTGACTTACTTTGCAGAAAAGCAGACAGAAGGTTCTCTCCTCCCCGGAAAAATGAAACATATTTATAATACCGATAAAGAGCTTGGCACTCTTTCAAACATCATGTTTTCAAACGGTCTTTCTTTCTGCCCCGGAGAAGTTGATATGTCAATCCGACCCGGTTGGTTTTACCACGAAAATGAAGAGCCTCATTCTTTGGAAAGGCTCTGGAAAACATATCTTAACACAGTAGGCGGAAATTGCTGCTTCCACCTTAATGTGCCACCTACAAAAGAAGGTCTTATTGACAAAAGAGACGAAAAACGTCTTCATGAGCTTGGTGAAAAAATCAGAAATTCTTTCAAAAACAACCTTGCCGAAAATGCAGAATTCAAAGAAACTGACAACGGCGAATACCAGACCGCTTTCGATTTGAATTTTGAAGATGAAAAAGAATTCAACTGCATCATTCTTGAAGAAAAAATAGAAAAAGGTCAACGCATTGAAAACTTCTCTCTTTACACTAAAGATGATTTCGGAAATTATCACATTCAATTCTTTGAGGGCACTTGCGTGGGCAATAAAAAAATCTGCATCTTCGATACAGAAAAAACTGACCATGTAAGAATTGATATTTCCTCTGCAAGAGGCGAAGTTTATCTAAAAAAACCGATGGTGTATAAAATTGATGAATGAAAATAAAAACGTGCTTCTTTGTGCACTCAACTCAAAATTTATCCACTCTTGTCTTTCAGTTTATTATCTCAAAAAATATGCAGAAACTCATGGCGTGGAAAAAGGAAAAATTGAAATAAAAGAGTTTACAATAAACGATACGCTCGATTATATTTTAAACGGTATCTTTTCAAGCAATGCAGATATAATCGGCTTCCCCGTTTATATCTGGAACTGTGATTACGTTTCAAAGCTCTGCAGGATAATCAAAAAAATATCCCCCGAAAAGACAATTCTTCTTGGCGGACCTGAAATTTCTTTTATAAAAAATCACCCTTATTTCAGCGAAGACGATTACGATTTTATTATCCGTGGCGAAGGTGAAAAAAGTTTTTACACTTTCCTTAAAGATGGTATCATCACTGACGAAAAGGAAAACGATTTCAACAACATTCCCTTCCCCTACGACGAAGAAAACATTTCCCTTTTCAGAAACAGAATCGTTTATTATGAGACATCAAGAGGTTGTCCTTTTTCATGCGCTTACTGCTTGTCGTCACAGGAAAAAGGCGTGAAATTCCTTTCACTTGAAAGGGTGAAAAAAGAACTTGAGTTTTTCGCTTCACACGATGTAAAACAAGTGAAGTTTGTAGACAGAACTTTCAACGCTGACAAAAAACGTGCATGGGAAATATGGAATTTTATTATTGAAAAGTTTTCCGAAACTGATATGAACTTCCATTTTGAAATTGCCGCAGATTTGCTCGACGATAATCTCATTAATCTTTTGGGCACTTCACCTGACGGACTTATCCAGCTTGAAATCGGAATCCAGTCCACAAACGATGAAACTTTAAAACTCAACTGCAGAAAAACAGACACGCAGAAAGTTTTAAGCAATATCGAAAAACTTCTGATTCGTCAGAACATAAATATCCACACAGATTTAATCGCAGGCTTGCCGGGAGAGAGTTTAAACGATTTCAAAAAATCTTTCAACGATGTTTATTCTTTAAAATCCCATCAGCTTCAGCTTGGATTTTTAAAGCTTCTTCACGGCACAGAAATGGTGAATCTTTCAAAAAAATTTGACTTTGCTTTTTCACCTTTTGCACCTTACGAGGTTTTAAAAAACAAAGACTTGTCCCACGATGATATTCTGTATCTGAACAAACTTGAAGACGTGTTTGAAAAAGTTTATAATTCAGGACGTTTTGTTTTATCGCTCATTGAATTGGAAAAATATTTTCAAACCCCCTTTGAAATGTTTGAAAGAATCACAGAATTTTTCAAACAAAAAAATCTCTCTTTCGTTTCAATATCAACCAAAGAAATCTATAACATTCTTCACGAATTTTATGAAAAATTCATTTCAGAAAACACAAAGGCTTTTGATGAAAAATTACTTTCTGATTTTTATTTTTCAGAGAAGTCAGATGTTATCCCCTTAAGTCTTCGTTACCTTTTACCACAGGGTAAAATTGCAAACGAAAAATCATCAGAAATTCTTCACTCACTTTCTCTGCAGAAGCAACGCGGTCTTATTGTAAGATTTATCGGAGATAAAATTTTTATCGTTAATTACGCAGACAGAAACAAAGTAAACGGCAGATTTTCTTATAAAGAATACTACCCTGAAATTTCTGATATGTGATAACCGTTTTCGTCTTTTGACAATGTAATAATCAACCTTTTTTCAGCTTCGGGAATTACAATGTTTCCGGAGCTGTCTTGTTTATAGTTTTCGCTTTTATGACAACCTACAGTCAAAATTGTTTCGTTTCTCTTCGTTTCCGCACTTTCGAGATGGGGTGTATACCTGGGAGTAAGTCCGATTGTTTTTATAATATAAACCTGCGTTTCATCGTCATAAATAATCGAATACTTTTCTTCTTGTACAGTCTCATTTTTTATTACTATATCTTTTGAAAAAAGTTTCTTGATTTTTTCTTCAATCACTTCTGCGGGAATTACAAGCTCCCCGTCAAAGGCTTCATATTTTTCAGTTTCGTCAGTGCAGAGAATCGACCACACTCCCAGCTTGATAAGCATACTGTTTTCTATTTTATCTCCTTTGGAATACGAAGAAAAATCATTCACTACAATCGGTATGTAATACAAAGAATAATCATCAACTGCTTTAAAATTATTTATAGGTATGCTTTCTGTTTTATTTTCAGATTCAATTTTTTTATTCTGAGAAAGTTTAATAAACACAAGTAAAATTCCGACAAAAATTACGGGCAATAAATAATAAATTTTAATTCTCTTTTTATCAGGTTTCGAGCGGAATTTTTTATATCTCGTTCTTTTCCTTTTTCCTACAACAATTGTAAACCCTTTCAAATTTTTCAACTCCCGAAAAGCAATCTCACCGTCCATGCAGATGCTATAAAGCTTGTAACATCCGCAACAAGTGCCGCTAAAATTGTGTGACGTGTTTTTTTAATTCCTACCGAGCCGTAATAAACGGTGACGGCGTAAAAAGTTGTTTCCGTAGCCCCCATCATAACCGATGCAACTCTGCCGAGATACGAATCAGGGCCATATTCTTTCAGAATCATTTCATACATTGAAAGTGCACCGCCCCCTGAAATAGGGTTTAAAACTGCAAGCGGCATAATTTCTTCAGGTATTCCCGTAAACTTTGAAACGGGAGTTAAAAATTTCACTATCGTGTCAAGCGCCCCTGAAGATTTAAGCATCCCGACAGCCACAACAAGCCCCACAACCGATGGCAGAATATTTTTAACAGTCACAAGACCTTCTTTTGCACCTTCAGTAAAACATTCAAAAATTTTCACGCCTTTTGATAACGCAAAAAAGGTTATAAACGCAATCACCAAAGGCAAAACAAACGCACCTAAAATTTTCATCTTGCTTCACCGCGTCTCTTTCGGAATAATGAAAATCTGAACGTCTTTTTCATCTTTATCTTCGAAAGCATTTTTGCAGTAAATATTCCCGCCGCAAGCGACATTAATGTAGAAATCCATGTAGCAGGCATTATTTCCATGGGGTTTTCACTCATAAACTGCGTTCTTAAAGCGGCAACCGTCGTGGGAATAATTCTCATGGCAGCAGAATTCATAACAACAAAAACAATCATATCATCTGTCGCAACAGTTTTGTCTTCGTTTGCTTCCTGCATTCTTCTCATGGCTTCAAGCCCCAATGGTGTTGCAGCATTTCCAAGCCCCAATAAATTTGCCGTAATATTCATAGACATAGGCTGTGCAATTTCAGGGTTTTTGCCTGCTTTTTTATAAAGCTTCATAAAAATCGGAGACAGAAATTTGCTGATGTAAGTTGTAAGATGAGATTTTTCGGCAATCTTCATCATGCCTCCCCAGAAACACATCACACCCGTAATTTTTATAATCAGTTCTATTGCATCTTGCCCCGAAACAATTACCGAATCTGAAAGATTCTGCATATTCCCCGTAAATATTGCGGAGATAAAAGACATCATAATCATGAATCCCCACACGTAATTCATCATTCAAACCACCCCTAAAACAAATATATTAGGACAATGTCTGAATAATTCAGAAACTGAAAAATTTTTGCTTTACAGATTGACAAAATTGACAATTTATGGTATTATTTGTCGTGAAATATACGAATTTGTGGAGGGCTGCAGATATGAAAAAGAGCAACGGTTTTTACGATAGCAAGCATGTAGACGAAGTGGGCAGAATTGTGTTACCGAAGCCTTTGCGTGACCAGGTTGGTATCCTTTCTGAAAAAACACCCGTGGAAATTTACGCAGAAGAAAACAAAATCATCATCAAAACCTACGCACCGGGTTGTGTAATCTGCGGTGCAGTTGAAGATACAGTTGAACTTAACGGCAAAAAAGTCTGCAAAGAATGTATTGAAAAGCTTAATGCACTCGTTTAATCTTACCTAACAAAAAACTCCCTTACGTCAGAAGTAAGGGAGTTAATTTTTTTATTCTGATTTTTTCTCTTTTCTGTAATACAGATAGGAATAAACCGTGGGCACAATTACCATCACTGCAGTCAATGAAGCAAAAATAATAAACGATTCAAAAAATGCAGTTGCAAGAATTATAATCCCGCCGATAACCCAGAGCACACCTGCAAGGCGATGAGTTCTTTTCCAGTTTTCTTCACTTTTAAGCGTCCATGGAAGTTTGATTCCCATCGTATAACTCTGTTTGCATTTGGGTAGATAATTACCAACTAATATAAACATTATACCCATTAAAATAATCATAACCAAAGGCATTCTGATTTTTTTACCCATCGCTACCATATAAGTTATACTACTCATAACAATTGATATTATAGGTATAAGCCATAAAACCAAAGACATCATTTTGCCATTTATATCTTTTCCTTTCGGGTCAAGCTTTGTTGAACCGAGAACGCAAAGCCATTGTATGGCAAGAAGTATCAGCGGCAACCCAAAAACCACAACACCCTTTGAACTGTAACCGTCAACCTCACCATTCATTCCCCAGTGTGTGGGAATCTGCACGGGCAAATCTTTCCACAGAATAAGACCGATTACTATGGGAAGAAGTATTGCAACCGATGTAATGATAAGTTGTATTTTTTTCTTTTTAATCATCGTCTTTCTCTCCTTTCAGTTCAGTAATCCACAGCATAACATCCTCAAGAACAGACGTATTTATCTCGTAAATGATATATTTTCCTTTTCGTGTGTCTCTTATTAAATCCGCATCTTTTAAAACAGAAAGATGACGTGATACTGATGCCATGGTTACGTCAAAATGGTCTGAAATTTCCCCTGCAGTAAGGTTTTCTTTTTTGAGCATGTTGAGAATTTCCCTGCGTATAGGGTCTGCAAGTGCTTTTAAAGTATTCTGCAAACTCAAATCAATCACACCCTTTCCATAATATCCAAAAAACACACTTTCCAAGAACATTTAACAATTAGGTTAAATGTTAAATATAGTATAGCACCGTTTTATTTCTTTGTCAAGTGGTAGACACAGGAAACATTTTGTGATATCATATATGTTAGAAAATTTTCTCGGAGGCAGATATGAAAAATAAACAGATTTTTATAAAACCCGTTTCGCTCATTCTTGCGGTATTGCTTATAATGTTCAGCTTTTCATCTTGCACAATCAAGCCGAAAGCACCTGATGAAAAAACTTTTTCTCTTGTAATGGACTACGCACAGACCACCTTGAGAAAAGGCGAAAAAGTCACATATAAGGCAATCCTTAAAAACAACAGCGACAAAGTTTACACATTAGACCACGCTCAGAAATTAATTTATATCTCCGTTGTGAAGGCAGAAGATTTTAAAAACGACAAAATTGTTTCGGCTTCTGCTTCAAGCACAGATATTGCCGCCCACGGACAGGCTGAAGAATTTTTTGAATTCACTCCCACCGAAAGAGGTGAATATATCCTTAAAGCCTACACTGTTTTTTCAATTGACAGTAAAGACGGAGTAAAGGATTATTCCTACGAGTGCGAAGAAATTAAAATTACAGTAAAATAAATTACAGAGAGGTAGAAAGAAAATGATTTACAAATTAGGCTCATTTATCCCAAGTGACAAATTAGTTTACGCTTTATTGATTGCTTTTTCATTCATAAGCGTTGTAGCACTTCTTAAAATTTTCAAAAACAAATTACCTGCTGATCTTGGCAGAGACTTTGCTTTCAACGGAAAGCTTTCACGCGGTAAAGCAAGAGGTGCAGGTCTCATTTTCATTATATGTTTTATTATCGCATCTGCTTTGTTTATTTCCGTAAGCCCTGAATATCTTGCGTATTATGCATTGATTTTTGCAGGTATGATGTCAGGCTTCCTTGACGACAGAGCCGAAAAGCCATGGGGCGAATACAAAAAAGGTATCATCGACCTTGCAATTTCTTTCTTGCTTGCTCTTACATTTGCAAACTTCAATTCAGGTCTTCTCAATATTGACCTTTTCTTCACTTCATTCGCAGTTAATAAATGGATTTTCATCGGCATCGCAACAATTTTCTTCTGGCTCATGATAAACGCAACAAACTGCACAGATGGTATTGACGGTTTCTGCGGCTCACTTTCAATTAACTCACTTATCTTCATTATTGTACTCGGCGCAACGGCAGGCATGAGCACAACTCACACAATGTCGATTGTTTCAATGATTTTTGTAATTGTGGCTTACCTGTGGTTCAATGCAGAGCCAAGCACAATGCTTATGGGTGACGCAGGCTCACGTGCAATCGGTCTTTTCATCGGTCTCTCAATTCTCAAAACAGGCAACGTAATTCTTGCACTTCCCATCTGCTTCATGATTCTCCTTGACGGACTTATCGGAATCTGCAAAATCATTCTTATCAGATTCCTTAAAATCAATGCTCTCAAAAAAATCCGCACACCTTTGCATGACCATTTCAGAAAAAACAAAGGCTGGTCAAACACTCAGGTTATTTTCCGTTTCAATACAATTCAGGCAATTATTTCAGTAATAACAGTTTTGTTACTCACTAAATAAAATCTTCATAATAAAAAATAAACCTCGTAAGTCAGACTTACGAGGTTTTGTTATTTGTTTTTGTACGGTTGTTAATTATACAACACCCTGTGCCATCATAGCTTCTGCAACTTTAAGGAAGCCTGCGATGTTTGCACCTGCGATGAGGTTGTCTTTCTTGCCGTATTTTTCTGCAGCATCTGCACAAGCGTTGAAGATGTTAACCATAATGCCATGGAGTTTTTCGTCAACTTCTTCTCTTGACCATGAAAGACGCATGCTGTTCTGGCTCATTTCGAGAGCTGAAACTGCAACACCACCTGCGTTAACTGCTTTTGAAGGAGCAACAACTACGCCGTTTTCGCAAAGGTACTGAACTGCTTCGTCAGTTGTGGGCATGTTTGAAACTTCGATGTAGTATTTAACGCCGTTAGCAACGATTTTCTTTGCATCTTCAAGCTGAACTTCATTCTGAGTTGCGCAAGGCATGATAACGTCTGCTTTAACACCCCAGGGTTTTTCGCCGGGGAAGTATTTTGCACCGAATTTGTCTGCATAGTCCTGAACTTTGTCACGACCTGATGAACGCATTTCGAGCATGTAAGCTGCTTTTTCTTCTGTGATACCATCTTCATCGTAAACGTATCCGTCAGGACCTGAGATAGTAAGAACTTTACCGCCAAGCTGGTTGATTTTAAGAGCTGCCCCCCAAGCAACGTTGCCGAAACCTGAAAGTGCAAATGTTTTACCTTTGATATCTTCGCCCCATTTTTTGAGAACTTCGTCACAGAAATAAACTGCACCGAAACCTGTTGCTTCAGGACGGATAAGGCTACCGCCGTAAGAAATACCTTTACCTGTAAGAACAGCATTTTCAAAGTTGTTGCAAACTCTCTTATACTGACCGAAAAGGTAACCGATTTCTCTTGCGCCAACGCCGATGTCACCTGCGGGAACGTCGATGTGTGAACCGATGTGACGTGAAAGCTCTGTCATAAAGCTCTGGCAGAATCTCATAACTTCAGCATCTGACTTGCCTCTGGGGTCAAAGTCTGAACCACCTTTACCGCCGCCGATGGGGAGACCTGTAAGTGAGT
>JAZSFV010000080.1:0-1733 GCA_045532395.1 Acutalibacteraceae bacterium | reverse complement strand
AAGGGAAATATCGGTTTTTTCGTCCTTTTTATATTCAACATCAGCAATTTTGCAAATATGCTTCATAATATTTGCAACGGTATCAACCTCAAAGAGATTGTCAACATTCTGCATTACGCAGGCAAGTCTTTCAAGACCCATACCTGTATCAATGTTTTTCTTTTCCATCAAAGCATAGTTACCGTTGCCGTCGCTGTCAAACTGCGAGAATACAAGGTTCCAAACCTCAACAAAACGGTCGCAATCGCAGCCAACAAAGCAATCAGGCTTTCCACAGCCCTTATCTTCGCCTCTGTCAAAATAAATCTCTGAGCAAGGACCGCACGGACCGGAACCATGCTCCCAGAAGTTATCTTCTTTGCCAAGGCGCTTCATGTGTGAAGGGTCAATTCCGATTTCTTTAGTCCAGATATCGTATGTTTCGTCATCTTCTTCATAAACTGATATATAAAGACGCTCAGCGGGTAATTCCATTACTTTGGTAAAAAATTCCCATGCCCAAGCAGTCGCTTCGTGTTTAAAATAATCACCAAACGAGAAGTTACCAAGCATTTCAAAATAAGTACCGTGACGCGAAGTTTTACCTACACGCTCAATGTCAGGAGTTCTGATACACTTCTGACAGGTTGTTACGCGCACATTGGGCGGTGTTTCCTGACCGAGAAAATATTTTTTCAAAGGCGCCATGCCAGAGTTGATAAGCAAAAGGCTTTTATCACCCTGAGGAATGAGCGGGGCACTTGCGAGTCTTGTGTGATTTTTACTTTCAAAGAAAGACAAATATGCCTCTCTGATTTCGTTAACTCCGAGATTTTTCATAGTTTCCTATCTCCGTATATTATATAAATTTATTTGCGGCAAAGTAAAAATTTGCCATATTGTGTAAAAAAACACCATACCACATATCATTATACCAAATACAGTTAAATAAGTCAATCAATTTTTTTAATTTAAATAACTAAAATATAGAGTAATTTGTTATTGAAATATTTGCCTTAATGATGTATAATACACTTGTATCCAAATTACGCCATAGTTTTGGAGGTATGATTAGTATGAAAAAATTACTGATTGCTATCAATAGTCGTTATGGCAGCGGCGGTGCCGAAATTGGCAGAATTATTGCAGAGCACTACGGTATTACACTGTATGACCGCAAACTTATTGAAGACACCGCAAAAAGCATGGGCTTTGATGCTGATGATATTGAACATGTCGACGAAGGAGCAAGCAGTTTGCTGTATTCACTTTCAGCAAATGCATACACAATCAACGGTGTTTCAGTTTATCCGCACACTTCAGTTCAAGAAAAGTATTACAAAATTCAGTGCGATATTATCAAAAATGCAGCCAAAAATGGTTCCTGTGTATTCATTGGCAGATGCGCTGATTATATTTTAAAAGATGATTACAAAGTATTTTCTATTTACCTTTACGCACCTATTAAATTCAGAATTAACAAAACAACGCAACAAGAAAATGTTGATTATGCAAAAGCAAAGAAAATTGTGACCAAATCAGATAAAAAACGTGCATCAAATTATAGTTTCAGAACAGGCGAAAGCATGAACAACTGTGAAAATTACAATATGTGCTTAAACACCTCACTTTTTGATACAAAATCCGCCGCTCAGATTATCATTAAGGCTATCGACAGCTTTTACAATGACATAATATAAAATAATAACATAATCAAGGAGACTTAACAAAATGGACAAAAGGCTTTCCAAAAC
>JAZSFV010000033.1:0-8171 GCA_045532395.1 Acutalibacteraceae bacterium | reverse complement strand
GTGACAAAATGGCAGTTATGGAGTCTCAAAAACATTCTTGATGCCCAAAATTCTGAATAAATAGCGGAAAAATCAGCCATATTAAACTTGACAATATATTGCCTGAAATGTATAATATAGTGATACGGATTTACATATAATTGATAGAATATATACATAATTGATGAAAGGAGTTTTGTGCAAAAAATATGTCTGCTAACGATAAAAATAATTCTAAACAGTATAAAAAATATTTTAATAACGATAAGAAGAAAAAAAACTCGACAAAACAGAATGATATAAAGCGATATCATAAACGTACAAGTAAAATGGCTATTGAAAAACTTCTTCCTCCTACACCTGTTAAAATCGGTTTTTTGGGTGGATTACACGAAGTCGGAAAAAATATGACATTGTACGAATATGACGATGAAATTATTCTTGTTGACTGTGGTATGAGTTTCCCTGACCCCGATATGTTAGGTGTTGACCTTGTTATACCAGATTTTTCTTATATTGAAAAAAATATAGATAAAGTTAAAGGCATTCTCATAACACATGGCCATGAAGACCATATAGGTGGTTTGCCGTATTTACTTAAAAGCATTAACATTCCTGTTTATGCTACAAAACTTACTATTGGTCTTATTTCCGGAAAGCTTAAAGAACACAATCTTTTAAGCTCTGCAAATCTTAACGTTATTCATCCGGGTGATAAGATCAAGTTAGGCAAATTTACCGTTGAAGCAATACACGTAAATCATTCAATACCTGATGCTGTTGCTTATGCAATCAAAACTAAAGCAGGCACTATAGTTCAGACCGGTGACTTTAAAATTGATAACACACCAATTGATGGCGAAGTTATCAATCTTAACCGTTTTGCGCAGATAGGCGATGAAGGCGTTTTATGTATGCTTTCAGATTCAACTAATGCTGAACGTCCCGGATATACTGAGAGTGAGAGAAAAGTTGGCGAAAGTTTTGAAAACCTGTTCAGAAAAGCAGGTGACAGAAGAATAATTGTTGCCACATTTGCATCGAACATTCACAGGGTGCAGCAGATTATTGATGTTGCAAAATCTTTAGGCAGAAAAGTTGCACTTTCAGGCAGAAGTCTTGAAAATGTTGTTTCTATCGGTTCTGAATTAGGATATCTTAATATTCCTGAAGGTGTGCTCATCAGCATTGATATGATAAAAAACTATACATCTGACCAGCTTGTTCTTATTACAACAGGTAGCCAGGGTGAGCCAATGTCGGCATTGTCAAGAATGTCGATGTCTGAGCACAGAAAAGTTATGATTACCCCTAATGATTATGTTATTATTTCTGCTCAGCCCATTCCCGGTAACGAGAAAACCGTAAGCAAAGTTATTAATGAGCTTATGGGATTAGGTGCGGAAGTTGTGTATGAAAAAATGTACGATGTACATGTTTCCGGTCATGCATGCCAGGAAGAATTAAAGCTTCTTATGTCACTGCTTAAGCCTAAATATTTCATTCCTGTACACGGAGAATTAAAGCACCTTACAAAACATGGTATGCTTGCTGATAGTATGGGGATCAACTCTGATAATATTATTATTGCAGATAATGGTTCTCAGATTGTTGTTTCTGAAGATGAGATCAGATTTGACGACAATATCACTGCAGGACAGGTTTTCGTTGACGGTTCAGGTGTTGGCGATGTAGGTAACATCGTTATCAAAGACAGAAAGCGTCTTTCTGAAGATGGTCTGGTAGTTGTAGCAACTACTGTTGACCTTAATGAAGGATATGTTCTTGCAGGGCCTGAAATTCTTTCCCGTGGTTTTGTCTATGTACGCGAAGCGGAAGATTTAATGGGCGAAGCACGTGAGGTTGCGTTATATGCAATTGAAGCTTGTCTCGATAATGGCGTGAAAGATTGGGCAACTCTTAAAACAAGGGTAAGGGATGATGTATCCCGATTGATGTTTGAAAAAACAAAGCGAACACCGATGATTCTTCCGATTTTTATGGAGGTTTAAATGAAAAACAAACGTTTAAAACAAAAATGGTATATTTTATCTGTACTGATTTTTGCTGCAGCATACGTTGTTGTAACTTTGTTTTATGACCATGCACTTGCGATTATTGGCTTCGCGGCGATTTGTATGTTTACAGTTGCATATTTTATTTTGACGAAATTCTGGCACAATGAACATTTTTATTCATTGAGTGAATTTGTTCAAAGTCTTGGAGATAAAGACAGGAATTCGCTCGAATCACTGCCTGTTGCGGTTGTATTAGCGTATACAAATGGCAATATTCTCTGGTATAACAGTGAATTTGCTTCTAAAATTGCAAAGTCGTTGAATATTAACAGTGCGCATCTTGGTGATTATTTAAAAAACATGGATGTTGATAAACTCTTTGAAGACGGTACAGGTTACCTTGAGTTTGACGATAAATGTTTTTCAGTTTTTGTTTCTGACGTTAATTTTAATGGTAGAGATGAATATCTGTTGTATTTCTTTGATATTTCCTATCTCAAAGATAAAGCAGTAAAACACGATATGATTAAACCTGCTGTGTTTGCAGGCATGTATGATAACTTTGATGAAGTGTTTCAGGGTTTGACAGACAGTGAGTTATCTGAACTTACCAGTGCACTTGATAAAGAGGTTTCAAAGTGGTTTGCGCAATATAATTGCGTTCTCAGAAAGCTTGGAAGTGAACGATTTGTAGTTATCTGTCATGAAGTTGATTTGCAACGAATGATAAAAGATAAATTTTCAGTTTTGTCTATAGTTCGTGATTTCAGATATAATGATAGCCCGGGCTACGCCACACTTTCTATTGGCGTTGGCAAAGGTGACACTCTTAAGGAATGTGATCTCAGCGCAAAACAGGCGCTTGATATGGCTTTGAGCCGTGGTGGTGACCAGGTCGCAATTCTGAATAAGGATTATTATGATTTCTTTGGTGGAATTGCGTCGGGGCCTGAAAAAGGTAATAAAGTGCGGTCACGTGTTGTGGCTTCATCAATCAAACAACTTGTAAGCAATGCGGAAAACTGTATTGTAGTTGCACATAAATTTGCAGACTTTGATGCAATAGGTACTGCAATTGGTGTTTATTCAATGATGAAAGGGTTTGGCAAAGAAACACATATAGTTTACGAACAAGATAGTTCTCTTGCTGAAAAACTTGTGTCTAAGTATTTTTCTGAAACAGGCAATTATCCTTTTGTTGATAAGAAAACTGCTATGCAGAAACTTACTGATAACACAATTGTGTTCCTTGTTGATACACACAGAGCTTCGTATTGCGAAGCACCTGAAATTGTAAACAATTCGAAAACTGTTGTTGTAATTGACCATCACAGAAAAGCGGTTGATTTCTTTAATAGCGCAGTTGTATTTCATCACAATTCGTCTGCTTCATCGGCAAGTGAAATGTTGACAGAATTACTTCCATATATGTCAGGGAAAGCATTGATAGGACCATCGGAAGCGGATGCACTTCTTGCCGGAATTATGCTTGATACAAAGAATTTCATCCTTCGTTCAGGTGTACGCACGTTTGAAGCTGCATCATATCTGAAGAGTAAGGGCGCTGACCCGGTTAAAGTAAAGAAATTATTCTCTTCTACTTCAGATGAACATAAAGCAAAAAATGAAGTGCTTGCATCTGCATTCATTTATAATGAGTGTGCAATTGCAATTACTGAAATGAAAAAACGTGACATACGGATAATAACTTCTCAGGCTGCTGACGAGTTATTGAACATAAGCGGTGTTAAGGCTTCTTTTGTTCTTTTCAGAACTGAAGATACATTGAATATTTCGGCACGTTCCTATGGCGAACTTAACGTTCAACTGGTTATGGAAAGTCTTGGCGGTGGCGGACATCTGACAATGGCCGCAGCGCAATTGAAAGATTCTGATTCGAGAGAAGCTCTTGTAAAATTAAAAAAAGTAATTGACGACTATTATGCCGGTCTTAAATAAATTTTGAAAGTAGGTAAAAAAATGAAAGTTATACTTAAACAGGATGTTAAAAGTCTTGGTAAAAAAGGTGAGCTTGTAAATATATCCGATGGTTATGCAAGAAACTTCCTTTTTCCCAGGGGACTTGCTATTGAGGCAAATGCTCAGGCTATGAGTGAATTCAAAAATAAGGAAGATTCAGAAAAATTCAGAATTAAAACAGAAACTGAAAACGCTAAAGCTTCTGCAGAAAAAATCAAGGGTAAAACAATCCGTTTTTCTCTTCCGGCAGGACAAGGCGGCAGACTTTTCGGTTCTGTAACAACAAAAGAAATTGCCGAAAAAATCAAGAACGAATTTGGTATTACAGTTGACAAGAAAAAAATTACAGTATCTGATATTAAATCATATGGTACTTATACTGCTGAAGTAAAACTTTATCAGGGTATAACTGCCGAAATTTTTGTGTTTGTCGGTGAATAAAAAATATAATTGAGGTATACTTATGGATTTGTCATCATTTGATGGTGTCTCAATGCCTTACAGCATGGAGGCAGAACAAGCAGTTCTCGGTTCAATACTTATTGACCCTGATTGCATGACTACTGTTGTTGAATATCTTAAAAGTGAATACTTCTTTATGCCCAGTCATCAGTCGATTTTTGCTGCAATGGTAACTATCGATACTCTTGGTGGCAGAATTGACCCTGTTATAATTCTTGAACATCTTAAGAGTGAGGGTGTGTTTGACGATGCAGGCGGAAAGAAATATCTTTTCCAACTTGCTGAAACTGTCCCTACATCCAGAAATGTTGAGGCATATTGTAAAATTGTCAGAGAGAAGTTTTATATCCGCTCTTTAATTACTGCAACAAAAGATATTATGTCAAGCGCTTCAAATGAAACTGAAAGTGCTGACACATTGATTGATGCAGCTGAACAGCGTATTTATGATATAAGACAAGGTAAGACTTCTAACGGCCCTTCAAAAATTTCGGATATTATCATTAATCAGGTTTATGATAAGCTGCAGAAACTTTCAGGTGATGATAAAGATTTATATAAAGGTTATCCCACTGGATTTGAAGATCTTGACAGACTTATAAACGGTCTTAATAAATCTGACCTTATACTTATCGGTGCACGTCCTGCTATGGGTAAAACTACTTTTGCACTTAACCTTGCAAGAAACGTTGCGATGCTTGGTAAAAGAAAAGTTCTGATGTTTTCTCTTGAAATGACAAAAGAGCAGCTTGCACAACGTGTTCTCGCTACTGAAGCAAGAGTTGAGAGTACAAAAATGCGTAGTGGTGATATTTCTCCTGATGAATGGGCCAGAATCGGCTCTGCTACAGCAATACTCAGCGATTGCCCTCTGTATTTTGATGATACATCAGGTATTACTGTTCAGGAAATGAAATCACGTATCAGACGTGAAAAGGATGTTGAAGTTGTAATTATTGACTATTTAGGTCTTGTTACTTCAGCAACGAGAGCTGAAAACCGTGTTCAGGAAATTTCTCAGATTACGCGTGCGCTTAAACTTATGGCAAAGGATCTGATGATTCCTGTCATTGTTTGTGCTCAGCTTAACCGTGGTACTGAAGGTAGGGGAAAGAGCCATCGTCCGCAGCTTGCAGACTTGCGTGAATCAGGTTCAATCGAGCAGGATGCCGACATTGTTTTGATGCTTCATCGTCCTGATTATTATGGTGAAACACCTGAAACTGAAGATGGTGAAGAAGTCAGAGCAGACCAGACTGATTTGATTATAGCGAAAAACAGACACGGTCCTACTGCAGACGTACATCTTATATTCAATAAAGATTATACTTTGTTTACATCTATGGA
This sequence comes from Acutalibacteraceae bacterium, assembly GCA_045532395.1. Lineage (GTDB taxonomy): Bacteria > Bacillota > Clostridia > Oscillospirales > Acutalibacteraceae > SIG575. The sequence continues at coordinate 2,385 of JAZSFV010000033.1, read as the reverse complement.
GAAAATTAGAAATGATATGTAAAGTCAGAGAAACTCTATCAAAATTTTCAATGCTTGAAAAAACTGATGAGATAATTATCGGTTTTTCAGGCGGTGCTGATTCTACATGTTTGTTATACATATTGAACGCATTAAAAGATGAGTTTAATATTAAAATTCGTGCAGCACATGTGAATCATTTGTTGCGTGGCGATGAATCAGAACGTGACGAAAAATTTGTAAGAGATTTTTGTGACAATAATTCTATAGAACTTTCTGTTTTAAGAGTTGATGTTTCCGAATCAGCAAAAAAATCAGGCAAAAGCATAGAAGAATGCGGTCGGGAAATCAGATATAATTTCTTCGAAAGCCTTTGTAGTGAACACTCGAAAATTGCAACTGCACATAATCTTAACGATTGTGAAGAAACCATGTTGTTAAATTTAGCAAGAGGTGCCGGGCTTAAAGGCCTTTGTTCAATACCTGCCGTAAGAAATAATATTATCCGCCCGTTGATTGATTGTTCAAGAGATGAAATAGAAGAATTCTGTAACAATAATTCATTGGATTTTGTAACTGACAGTTCAAATCTTAAAGACGATTATACGAGAAATAAAATCAGACATAATATTATACCTGTGCTCAAGGAAATTAATCCGTCATACGATTCTTCATTTTTACGGTGTGTAAATTCGCTGAAAAGCGATGAAGAATACATTAGCTCAGAAACAGACAGATTATATGATGCGGTAAAACTTGATTTTGGTTTTGACGCACAAAAAATCAGCAAAGCTCATCCTGCACTGAGAAATCGTGTGCTTTCAAGAATTGTGTGTGAAAAAAGCGGACGACTTCCTGAAAAAATACATTTGCAATTAATTTCTTCAATACTTAACGGTGGTAAAACCGATGTATTTGATAACGATTGCGTAACTGTAAGAAATGGTATTCTGTTTTTTAAATCTGATATCGAGAATAAATTAATTGATGAAACAAAGATTATATTTGACGCAGATGGTAAATGGTCTAACGATGACATATCAATTGAACTAAAAAATGAATGTACACAAAATGTTTACAAAGAGTTGGTACTTTCTACATTAGATTCGGATAAAATTAATGGTAATTTAATTTTAAGAAAAAGACGTGATGGCGACAAAATCAAGTTGCCTGTAAGAAAAGTTACTAAAAGTTTGAAAAAGCTTTTGAATGAATTGAAAATCCCACCTGAACTTCGTGATAATATTTATGTGTTGTCTGATGATACTTCAGTAGTGTGGGTGGAGAAAATAGGAGCTGATCTGAGAGTAGCTCCCGATAAAAACACCAAGAATTATATTTGTATTACGGTGTCTGATTAGTTAAGACACAAGGAGGATATTTCGTTGAAAAAAGACAATAAAACCCCTGAAAAAAAGTTTAAAAAACTTACCGTTTTATTACCGTATATTTTGATACCTGTTGTTATTATTGCGGGTGTATATTTCTATATGAGTAATACAAAAGCTGATAAAAAAGAGTATTACGAAATTATTCAGCTTTTTGACGATAATAAAGTTGAAGCATTTACTTTGGATTTAAGCAGTGGTGAACTTAACTATCGACTTACGACTGACGAAGTTGCTGATACTGATGAAAACGGCGATCCTAATTATCCTAACACATATACAGTGCCTAATGTTACTATATTCTATGAAGATATTCATGAGCAGGTAAGGGCATATAATAATGAGCATAAAGATGCACCGATAAAAGTTGACTATGATCCGGGTCAGTCAAACTCTTGGATTGTAAATCTTCTTCCGAATATTTTGCTTATCGGCATTTTATTGGTAATTACTTTTGTTTTATTTAAGAAAATGAATCAGTCCATTGGAAACGACATGAACAAAACTATGAGTTTTGGTAAAGCAAGAGTTAAGCAGGCAAAAGATGAAAAGAGAAAGAATAAATTTACTGACGTTGCAGGCGCAGATGAAGAAAAAGAAGAACTTGCAGAAATTGTTGAATTTCTCAGAGAGCCTCTTAAGTTCAACGAATTAGGCGCTAAAATTCCTAAAGGTATATTACTCGTTGGCCCTCCCGGAACTGGTAAAACTCTTTTGGCACGTGCAGTAGCAGGTGAGGCTGATGTGCCTTTCTTCTCAATTTCAGGTTCTGACTTTGTTGAAATGTATGTTGGCGTTGGTGCTTCACGTGTAAGAGATTTGTTTGCTCAGGCAAAGAAAAATTCTCCAGCAATTATTTTTATTGATGAAATCGATGCTGTCGGCAGACACAGAGGTGCCGGTATGGGTGGCGGACATGATGAAAGAGAACAGACACTTAACCAGTTGCTTGTTGAAATGGATGGTTTTGGTGTAAATGAAGGTGTTATTATTATAGCTGCTACAAACCGTCCTGACA
>JAZSFV010000101.1:0-14827 GCA_045532395.1 Acutalibacteraceae bacterium | reverse complement strand
GTCTTGTGTCATAGCGAATCCTTTTTAATAATATATTTTATAAAAAGGAGGAATGTTCATGAAAACAAATGAAAGTAAAAAGTTTGCAGTTATATTTGTATCTTCTTTGCTGATAACGGCTTTACTTTGTTTTAATTTTGTAAAAACAATAGGAGGAGAGACATTCATATCTCATTGTGTAGGTTTTCTGATTCCTTCCGGAGATGTTGAACAAAAGGTAAAGAATATTACAGTTTCCGCTAAAAAAGCACTCGCTTTCGGTGAAAAGGCAGAGCACGATAAAAACGGTGACGGACAAACAGTAATGGTCAATTCTCTTGCATATACTCCTGATGATATAAAAAATATTATGAACAAAGCCCGGAAGGATTTTGATAAGCTTGAAAAAGGCGGCACAATTATTCCGAAAACTTATTCTTCTGAAAGTGCAACACAGTCAGAGGGAAATGTGTATGTAAAAAATACGACAGGCAGAAATCTTGATATTTCAGAAACGTTAAAACTTCCCATGGCGCTTAAAAAGGTAAATCCGGGAGAAATAAGTGTTCTTATTTTTCATACCCACACAACAGAAACATATCAGATTCTCGATAAGCCCAATTATCTTAAATCCTTTTCAGCCAGAAGCACAGATGAAAAAATAAACATGATACGTGTAGGCGAAGAAATAGCATCAGTTTTAAGAAGTGAGGGAATTGGTGTTATCCATGATAAAACAGTTTATGACAGCCAGTATTCGGGTGCTTATGAACGTTCAGGTAAGTCAGTTGATAAGTATCTGGAAAAATATCCGTCAATTCAGGTTGTAATAGATGTCCATCGTGATGGTATACAGACAAGTGAAACTTCTAAAATCAAACCTGTCACTACAATCAACGGCAAGAAAGCTGCGCAAATTATGATAATAAGCGGTTGCGAGGGGAATGGTGTTACGGGATTTCCTGATTGGGAATACAATCTGCGTTTTGCTTTGAATCTGCAGAAAACGGCGGAAGATATGTATCCGACGTTGATGAGACCGCTCTATTTCTGCAACAGAAAATACAATATGCATAAATCAAAATGCTCTGTTTTGCTTGAAATGGGCAGTGATGCAAATACAATTGATGAAGCCGCATATTCAGGCAGATTGATCGGAGATGTGCTTGCACGACTTATTAAAAACCAATAAATGTAAAAAAGGAGAAGTTAAAATGAAATCAATTGTCAGAAAGTATACGGTTGTCACGGTGGTCGTTTTATCACTGATGTTTCTGGTAAGCGGTATCATAAATGTAAATGAAGAAACATCTTATGTTATCAGCGGAGAAAAAGCAGAGGTTGTGCGTGTTCAGTCAACAACCTCCCAGAGACTTACAGTTGAAACATCTGCTGAAAATGACACAAAAGTGATTTCGGTTAATACAGAAAATATAAAGAATAATGCTGTTATTTTTGCCGGTTTTCTTCCGTCGCCTTTTTCGCAGATTCTTTGGGGCATCACCATTTCTGCTGATTGAAAATTTATAAATTGCCTTGACTATGCATAGATAATTCAATATAATAAATATGTATGTATAATAATTAAGGAGTGACAACATGGCAGTTTTTAAATGTAAAGTGTGCGGCAATATAATGGAAATTCCTGAAAACGCAACAAATGTCTTGTGTGACAGTTGTCAGACAGTGCAGTCAGTTGTTCAGACTGTTGAAACTTCAGGTGTTCAGCCTTTGCTTGAAAGAGCGTTCATGTTTATTGAAGACGGTGCATGGCTTCGTGCAGATGAATACCTTGAAAAAGTTCTTGACCAGCAACCTAAAAATGCAGAGGCATATATAGGTAAACTGTTGTTGGAATTAAGAGTCAAAAATAAAAGTGAACTTCCTGATTATCCCAATCCTTTTGATGCAAGCAACAATTACCAGAAGGCATTCCGTTTCGGCGACGAAGAGACAAAGAAGTTTCTTGCAGAAACAACGGAGCACATTATAAATCGCAACGAAACAAATCGTAAAGAAATGATTTATAACAATGCTAAAAATCTGTTCGATAATGCCAACAGCGAAATGGCGTTCAAGAATGTTGCGAATATTTTTAATACTATCAACGATTACAAAGATGCGGCTGCTTTGAAAGAAGAAAGCATTGAAAAAGCAGAAATAATGCGCAAAGATACAGTGCTTGCAAATGCAAAAGTATACATGGGCAGAAGAAGCATTCAGGACCAGCAAACTGCAATCAGTCTTTTTGAAACAATTCCGGGCTGGAAAGATGCGGACGAGCATATCCCTGCTTGCAAACAAAATATTGAAGATATAAAGGTTGAAATTGAAAACTCACGCAAAGATGCAGCGCTCTTGGAAGCAAAGCACAATATGACTCAGCCTTCCATTCCTGCTCAGCAAAAAGCAATAGAGCTTCTTAAATCAATTCCCGGTTGGAAAGATGCAGATGAGCAGATTCAGATTTGTCATAATAATATCGAGTTAATCAATGAGAAGAATGAACTTAAAAAAGAAGAGCTCAGACGCCTTGAAGAAGAAAAGAAAGAAGCTTCAATGAAACGTAAAAAGAAAGCCAAGAAGATTGCTATTATTGTGTCTGTATTGGTGGTGTTAATTGCTGCTGCAGTTGCTGCATTTTTCTTGTTTGCAAAACCGCAGATTGAATACAACAAAGCTGTTGAATTGTTGAATGCGGCACAATACGACGAGGCACGCATAGCATTTACTGAACTTGGCGATTTTAAAGATTCTGCTGAAATGGTTAAGTATACTGATTATCAGAAAGCACTTTCTTTGTTAAATCAGAAAAAATACGATGAAGCCATCGAACTCTTTGAATCTCTCGGTGATTACAGCGATTCAAAAGCGCAGATTGATGGTATAAGGAAGTCCTTTTATGAAAACGCCGAAAGGCTTCTCGCGGAAGGCAAAAATAAGAGCGCGGCTATGCTTTTCGGTAAAGCAATAGGTTACGGAGATGCCCGTGAAAGAAGTTTTGCTATCTGGGATGAAATTGCAGTAAGAGAAACACTTTCTGCAGGTGGCGACCATACAGTTGGTCTGAAAAACAACGGCACAGTAATTGCCACAAAATTCAAAGACAGCGATACATATCTGGGACAGTGTGATGTAAGTTCATGGTCTGATATTGTTGCTGTTTCTGCAGGTTATAAATTTACAGCAGGTCTTAAAAAAGACGGCACTGTTGTTGTTGCAGGTGCATGCGAAGATACATCAGGCTGGAAAGACATTGTAGCAATTACTGCAGGTTATGGTTTTGCAGCAGGTCTTAAGGCAGACGGCACCGTGGTTGTGACTGATAAAAGCATTGATGTAAGTGAATGGAGTGATATCTGCGCAATTTCAGCAGGTTATTTCCATCTTGTTGGTCTTAAAAAAGACGGCACGGTAGTAGCTGCCGGAAATAACAATTACGGACAATGCAACGGAGTTGAAAGCTGGAAAAACATAATTGCAATTGAAACAGGTGCTTACCATACAGTTGCTAAAAAGAATGACCATACAGTAATATCTACAACTATCATTAACGCTAAAGACGGAATGGATGAAGGCCAGACAAAAGTCGGTTCATGGAAAAATATACTTGCTATTTCATCCGGCAACAGCCATACCGTTGCCCTTACGCCATATGGTAAAGTTATTTGTGTAGGTTATAACTGGTCATCAACAGGCACACGCATTGATGAATGGGAAAACATAGTTGCTGTTTCAGCAGGTGACGGTCACACTGTAGGTCTTACAAAAGACGGCACAGTAATGGTTTCCGGTTATAATGGCAACGGACAATGTGAAGTAGATACATGGACAGACATAAAATTGCCTAAATAAATAAAAATCACGGCGGGATCAGGTGAAATCCCGTCGTATTTTTTATAAAAAACACTTGACAGAAGGGGAAGTGTATTGTATAATAGTGAGGCTGTAAAGTTTCAAGCCTTTACAGATAACTGAAAAGGAGGCGGCAGTCTATGGCAAAGAACCTGCAGGTAGCAGTTTTGCTTGGTTATTACGGCGATTTGCTTACAGAGAAACAACGTGATTTTATTTCGTTGTATTATGATGAAGATTTGTCACTTTCCGAAATCGCAGAAAATGAGGGCATAACACGTCAGGGCGTACGCGATGCAATCAAACGTGCAGAAGTGCTTCTCTTTGAAATGGAAGAGAAACTCAGGCTTGCAGAACGCTTTGAAGAAATAAACGAAAAACTTGCCGTCATAAGCGAAAGTGCTGCTGAAATCAGCAAGATTAATATGCAGACACTTTTGTCTAAAGAAATAAGCGAACTTACAGTTAAAATCAGAACAGCAGTTAACGAAATTTCCCAATAAACTTAAAGGAGAAGCGACATGGCTTTTGAAGGACTTGCCGATAAGCTTGAAGAAGCGTTTAAAAAGTTAAAAAGTAAAGGAAGTCTTACCGAATCTGATGTTAAAGAGGCTATGCGTGAAGTCCGTCTTGCGTTGCTTGAAGCTGACGTAAGCTACAAAGTTGCAAAAGATTTCACCAAAACCGTAACAGAGCGTGCAATCGGTGCGCAGGTTATGGAAAGTCTTACTCCCGGACAGATGGTTATCAAAATCGTAAACGAGGAATTGACAGCACTTATGGGCGGCACAAAATCACGTCTTGCTGTTGCAAACCATCCTCCGACGGTTGTTATGATGTGCGGTCTTCAGGGTTCAGGTAAAACAACTCACAGTGCAAAAATCGCAATGATGCTTAAAAATCAGGGTCACAGACCGTTGCTCGTTGCGTGTGATATTTACAGACCTGCTGCTATCAAGCAGTTGCAGGTTGTAGGTGAGCAGGCAGGTGTTCCTGTTTTTGAAATGGGTACTGAAAACCCCGTTAAAATTGCAGAGAATGCTATAAAGCTTGCTAAAGACCAGGGTTATGACTACGTATTTCTCGATACTGCAGGTCGTTTGCATATCGACGAAGAATTGATGCAGGAACTTAAGAGCATAAAGAGTTCAGTTCATCCTCATGAAATTCTTCTTGTTGTTGACGCTATGACAGGTCAGGACGCAGTAAATGTTGCAACTTCATTTAATGAAGCACTCGGCATCGACGGCCTTGTTCTTACAAAACTTGATGGTGATACACGAGGTGGTGCGGCTCTTTCAGCAAGAGCAGTTACAGGCAAACCCATCAAATTTGTCGGTGTTGGTGAAAAGCTTGGCGACCTTGACGTTTTCCATCCCGACAGAATGGCATCACGTATTCTCGGCATGGGCGACGTGCTTTCTCTTATTGAAAAAGCGGAGCAGGCGATTGACGAGAAAAAAGCGGAAGAACTTGAAGCAAGACTTCGTGAAAACAAGTTTGACCTTAATGACCTTATTGAGCAGATTGAATCTGTAAGAAAAATGGGTTCAATTAAAGACACACTCAAGATGATTCCCGGTATCGGAAAGAAACTTGATGATGTGGATATTGATGAAAGAAAGTTTGACAGACTCCGTGCTCTTGTTGAATCAATGACACCTCAGGAGAGAGAAAAACCTGATATCATCAACCCCTCAAGAAAGAAACGTATTGCTGCAGGTAGCGGACAGACAGTTGAAGACGTAAACAAGCTTCTTCAGCAGTTTAAGCAGATGCAGAAAATGTTCAAACAACTTGGCGGTAAATCCGGTTCAAAGAAAAAACGCAGGAGATTTAATATGTCACAGTTGCAGAACATGAACGGTTTCAACATTTAATTTAGTTTATAAAAAAATAAAAATATATTTATTGGAGGACATTCAAAATGGCAGTAAAAATCAGATTGCGCCGTATGGGCGCTAAAAAGGCACCTTTCTATCGTGTAGTAGTTGCGGATTCAAGATATCCCCGTGACGGCAGATTCATCGAAGAAATCGGTTACTTCAACCCCATGACAGATCCCGCTGAAGTTAAAATCGATGCTGAAAAAGCAAAGAAATGGATTGCAAACGGTGCACAGCCCACAGATACTGTAAAATCTATTCTTAAAAAAGAAAACATTATCTGAGTTCACTAATAATCCGCTCATTTCGGGTAATAATTACTCTTGAACGGAAAAATGAAAGGACGTACGACAATGGAAGAATTGTTGGTATCAATCGTTAAGGGTCTTGTAGAAAATCCTGATGAAGTAAAAGTTACAACATCAACAACTGAAGAAGAAGGTCTTACCGTTTTCCACGTTAACGTTTCTGCTGATGATATGGGCAGAGTTATCGGAAAACAGGGCAGAATTGCAAAAGCAATCCGCACAGTAATGCGTGCTGCTGCAATCCGTCAGGACGTAAAAGTTAAAGTTGAAATTGATTGATTGTATAAAAAAGAGAGTTGGTTTACCAACTCTCTTTTTTGTTTCTATTGACATAACTGCGTGAAATGTTTTAAAATATACATATGAACTTTTGCGGAGGCTTACTATGGAAAAATTTCTTAAAAATTTAAAACGAAACTGTATTCTTGCATTTGCCGGTTTTGTGGTTGTAGGATTGTTTCTTATAATTTTTCCCGGCGTGATAGCAGCGCTTGCGGGTTATATCATTGGTGCTCTTTTGGTGGGCTTCGGTGTTACCAGAGTCATTGCGTATTTTGATAAAGACGAGGAAAAGAAAAAAGGTGTTTTCAGCCTGACTATCGGCATTGTTTCTTCTGTTGCAGGAATTTATATTATTGCAAACCCTGATGTCGTTTCAAACTTTATTGTCAGCATTTTCGGTGTGATAATTCTCGTCAGCGGTATCGTAAAACTTGGAAATGCTTCCAAAATGAGAAATTCAAAAATGAAAAATTGGTGGAGTTCATTCGCTGCGGGATTAATAAGTGCAATAGCAGGTATTGTTTTTATTATAAATCCTTCAGTGTCTCACGATATTATAATGCGTGTCCTTGGAGGTGTGCTTATTTTTGAAGGCATCTCTGATTTGTGGACTGTTATCAGCGTTTCCATGGAAAGTAAAAAGAAGAATGACAATGAAACTGTTGTTATAAACCGAAAAGGTGAAATTGAAGGCAAAGGTAAAACATTAGGCTCGGAGGATATTAACGAATGAAAAAAGAGTTTCTTGAGGTAGGGGAAATAGTAGGCACTCATGGTGTGCGCGGCGAAATGCGTGTAAATCCTTGGTGCGATTCTCCGGCATTTATAAAAAAATTCAAAAAACTTTATCTTGATGAAAAGGGCGAAAAAGTTCTTGATATCAAATCATCAAGAGACCATGGCAATGTGGCTCTTATCGTGGCTGAAGGCATTGATACTGTAGAAAAAGCACAGGCTATGCGCGGAAAAGTTCTTTATATAAAACGTGATGATGCAAAACTGCAGAAAGACAATTATTTTATTGCCGAACTTTTCGATTGCACAGTTTATGACGCAGATGATGAAAGCATTGTTTACGGCATAATTACTGACGTGAGCGAAACGGGCGCAAACGATGTGTGGCATATCACGAAAGATGGTAAAGAATATCTTATTCCTGCAATAAATGACGTGGTCGAAAGCGTTGATGTTGAAAAAGGTATAATTAAAATTCGTCCATTGAAAGGAATTTTTGACGATGAGAATTGACATAATGACACTTTTTCCTGAAATGTGCGAATCTGTTTTATCTTCAAGTATCGTCGGCAGAGCAAGAGAAAACGGTTATATTGAAATTAACTGCCATAATATCCGTGATTTTACTGTAGATAAACATAACAGAGTTGACGATTCTCCTTACGGCGGCGGTATGGGTATGATTATGCAGACTCAGCCTATCGACTCGTGTTTCTCTCACATCTGCGAAGAAGTAGGGGAGAAACCTTATCTGATTTATATGTCACCACAAGGCAATGTTTTAACTCAGGAAAAAGTCCGTGAACTTTCAAAAATGAAAAATATTGTTCTTCTGTGCGGTCACTATGAGGGCGTTGACGAAAGAATTATTGAAGAAATCGTTGATGAAGAAATTTCCATCGGAGACTATGTGCTGACAGGCGGAGAACTTCCGGCTCTTGTTCTTGCAGACAGTGTTTCGAGAATGATTCCCGGTGTGCTTTCCGATAACGAATGCTTTGAAGATGAAAGTCATTATTCAGGACTTCTTGAATATCCTCAGTATACAAGACCTTTTGAGTGGCACGGCAAAACCGTTCCTGACGTATTGCTTACGGGACATCATGCCAACATAGAAAAATGGCGTCATGAAAAGGCTCTTGAAAGAACTTTGAAAAAACGTCCCGATATGATAGAAAAAGCAGATTTGTCTGATAAAGACAAAAAGTACATCGAAAAATTGAAAGAAGAGATCTGGTAATGTTTTTCCATGAAAAGACTTATGATATAGATGAACTTGTGCGGATGAATATGCACATTCATACGCATTTTTCAGGTTGTGCAAAACCTGAAATGCAGGTGAAAGATATTGTAAAAACTGCGGAAGAAGCAGGCCTTTCCCTGATAGCACTTACTGACCATGACTATCTTGACAGACGAAATGCAGTCGCAGAACAAAGAAAGCAGATTTTATCAGAGCTTGGTGATACGAAAATCAAAGTTTTGGTTGGTGCAGAACTTTCCTGCATAGGTATCGGCAAGTTTACAAACGATATTTCCTGCGATGAACAAATGGATTATAAACTTTATACACTCAACCATTTTCATGTGCATTATTGGGACCAGCCCGAAGATAAAACGCCCAGAGGCTTTGCAGTGCAGATGCTTAAAATGGCGGAAAGTGTGATTGATTTGCGTAAAGCAGATTGCTTTGCTCATCCTTTACACGCAGGTTACATACATGATTTTGACGATCCCCATTCTGTCACAAGAGCATATAAAGATAATGAACTTGGCGACATCATAGAAAAGGCAAACAAAAAAGAAATTGCATGGGAGCTTAATGTGGGAGCAGTGTGCTCTGACCCCGATTTTTATCGCAGATTATTCAATATCGGCAAGGAAGTCGGTTGCGTGTTCAATATAGGCACCGATGCTCATCGTCTTCAGGCAGTGGATTCAACTCAGTTTGCAGAAAAACTTAAAGAGATTTTATATTAATTTTCTTCCTTTCATGTTTTGACAAAATCTTATCCTCTTATCACGTATAATGTTTACGTGATAAGGGGATTTTTTTATGAGGAGGGATATTTTGCGGGAAGTTGTTTATGTCGATGTGCTTGTAATTCTCAATACGTTTGTCAATTATTTTTTATTGCTTGCCACGTCGTTTGCGTTAAAAGAAAAAACAAAACGTCTGCGCCTTCTTTTTGGTGCTTTCATTGGTGGAATATATGCTCTTGTGGTTTTTCTTCCTGAAATGGGAATAATTCTCGGCATCGTTTCAAGAATTGCAATAGGTGTGGTTATTGTTCTTATATCTTTTGGATACAAAACATGGAAAAGATTTTTAAAAATAATTCTTGTCTTTGTTCTGATGACTTTTTTGTTTGCAGGTCTGATGATTGCCATGTGGATAATATTCAAGCCGAGAGGAATGCTGATAAATAACTCCACTGTTTATTTTCAGATAAGTTTACCCGTGCTTGTTGTTTCAACATCTGTTTGCTATATCGTTTCTAAAATAGCACTTAAGTTTATTAATAAAAATAAACCGCAAAAGACTATATGTGAAGTTGAACTTACAGTTTTCGGTAAAAAACTGGAAGGTATTGCCATGCTTGATACAGGCAATACATTATCAGAAGGCTTTTCGGGCTATCCCGTTGTTATATGTACATATAATTTTATAAAAAACATAGTCCCCGACGGGGGAGAGAAATTTTTTAAAGGCGATGTGAATTCCCTTTGCGAAATCACAGATGAAAAGTGGCGGAAAAAATTAAGAATAGTTTCGTTTGTGACAGTAGGCGATACAGGTCTTCTGCCTGCTTTTCAACCTGATAAGCTGGTTGTTGATTCTTCCTGCGAGACTGATAAAGTCTATGTGGGGATAATGAACAGAAAAAAATATATCAATGAAAGTTTTGATATGCTACTTAATCCAAATCTATTCTGAGGTAATTGTTATGAGAATATTTTCACGAATCCGACAAAAACTTATTTCACTGGCAGAAAAAATTGAATGTAAATTTATGCCGCAGGAAATCCACTATATCAACGGTCCTGAAACTTTGCCGCCACCGCTTACAAAATCAGAAGAAAAAAATATAATGTTGCGTATAGAAAACGGTGACGAAACAGCACGTGAACCGCTTATTGTTCATAATCTCAGACTCGTTGTGTATATCGCTAAAAAATTTGAAAATTCAGGTGTACCCACAGAAGATTTGATATCAATCGGCACAATAGGACTTATAAAAGCCGTAAACACCTTTTGTCCTTCACGGAATATAAAGCTTGCAACTTATGCATCAAGATGTATTGAAAATGAAATCCTTATGTTTTTGCGTAAAACCAATGTTTTAAAAACGGAGGTGTCAATTGACGAACCATTGAATGTGGACTGGGATGGTAATGAACTTCTTTTGTCTGACGTGCTGGGAAGTGAATCTGATACCGTTGGTCAGCCCATAGAAAAAGAAGATGAAAGACGATTGCTCCTAGGTCTCATTGAAGAATTGTCAGACAGGGAAAGGACGATTATGAAAATGCGTTTTGCAATCGGATACAGTAAAGAACATACGCAAAAAGAAGTTGCGGATATTCTCGGAATTTCCCAGAGTTATATTTCAAGATTGGAAAAAAGGATACTTGAAAAGATTAAACGCGAACTTGAAAGACAAAGTTAAAAATACTGTAAATTAATTTGTAATTTTGTCGAAATACCCTTGATTTTTTCTCTCTAAGTGATATACTTTTATAGAGTGGATTTATTGTAATTTTGAAAGGAAAAACAATGGTATTTTCGAGTTTGGTTTTTCTTTGCATATTTTTTCCTGTTGTTATATTAGGGTATAGTTTTTGTCCCGGACTCAAAGGGAAAAATTTGCTTCTTCTTCTGGCATCTCTTGTGTTTTATGCATGGGGAGAGCCGAAGTGGATAGTAGTAATGCTTGCTACTGCATTAATAGATTATTCAGCCGGTGTTATAATCGGCAAATCAAAAAAGAAGGCTGTCAAAAAAGCCGCTTTGGTTTGCTCGGTTGTTTTGACGCTCGGCTTTCTTGTCGTGTTTAAATATCTTAATTTTTTCACAGAAAACCTTAACCTTATTCCGTTTGTCAATATCAGACAGACGAATCTTGTTTTGCCTATAGGTATTTCTTTCTATACTTTCCAGGCGTTGAGTTATGTTATTGATGTTTATAGGGGAAACGTGTCATATCAGAAGAGCTATTTTAAGCTTCTTCTTTATGTGAGCATGTTCCCGCAGCTTATTGCAGGTCCTATTGTAAGATATGTTGACGTGGCAAATGAAATCGAAAACAGAAAAGTAACTTTTACCGGTTTTTCTCAAGGCATAACAAAATTCCTTGTTGGTCTCACAAAAAAAGCGATTTTTGCCAATTTCATAGGTCAGCTTGCTGAAAATTATCTTTCAGGTGATTTGGCTCAGATTACAACTCTCGGCTCATGGATAGGCATCATTGCTTATTTCTTCCAGATTTATTTTGACTTTTCAGGCTATTCCGATATGGCAATCGGTATGGGAAAGATGCTTGGCTTTAAATTCCTTGAAAACTTTAATTATCCTTATATCGCCACATCAGTTACTGATTTCTGGAGAAGATGGCATATGAGTCTTTCAAGTTTCTTCAGAGATTATGTTTATATCCCTCTTGGTGGTAACAGACGTTTTCAACTGCGAAACATGTTTGTTGTATGGCTTCTTACTGGCTTCTGGCATGGTGCAAGCTGGAACTTTGTTCTCTGGGGGCTTTACTATTTCGTAATGCTTGCAATTGAAAAATATCTGTTTAATAAATTCTTTAATAAAATACCGAAAATTTTCAGACTTGTTTATACTCTCTTTGTCGTAATAATCGGTTGGGTATTCTTCTACTTTGAAGATGTTTCATCAATTCTTCAGATGCTTAAAACAATGTTCGGTGTAGCATCTATGGCATCTTATTCACCGGCAGATATCACAACCCTTACAAATAACGTGTTCTTGCTCGTAGTTTGCGTTATCGCATCTACTCCCGTTATGAAAAATATTGTAAACAAGTTTGTGACAAAACTTGACAAATCCCCGAACGGTGTAATTGTAAAAGGTGTTCTTACACTTGCTTTTCAGGCTGCAGTTTTTGCGGTATGTTTATCCTGCATTGTGGGTTCAACCTATAATCCGTTCCTGTATTTCAGATTTTAAGGGGGGATTTGAATGGAAGATAAAAATTCAGTTGTTACCGAAGAAAATCAACCCGCTGTAAAAGCAAATAAAGAAAAGAAAATATATGAAAATATTTTTGCTATTCTCTCTATAGTTGTCTTTCTTCTCATTTCTGCGTTTTTCGGATTTATGAGCATGGTTGATGTCGATGCAACTGTTTCCGAAAAAGAAAACAGAACTCTGGCAACGAGGCCTAAGTTTTCATGGAGTGCGTTGTTCAGCGGAACGTTGACAAAGGATTTCGAAAACTATTATTCAGACACATTTCCTCTGCGTGACAGTTTTATGGAAATCAACAACAGTGTTACGAAACTTTTAACCCAATTCGGCGGAAAAGAAGAAAATGTTATTATCAGTTACGAAAAACATGATTCTGATTTTGTGGGCGAAGGTGTCGATTTTGGTGTTGACGGAAACACAGAGATAAAAGATAATCATTCATCAGACGATGACGCATCTTTCAAAGGCTCTGTTCTTATAAGCGGAACAAGAGCAATGGAAATCTTTATGAATTCGTCGACCATGACCGATGGCTATGCAGCGCTTGTTAACAAAACTGCAAAATCAATGCCGGAAGGTGTTAAGTTCTATTCTATGATTGCACCTACTTCGGTTGAATTTTACGGAACAAAAACTTATTCAACAGGAATTTATTCTCAGAAAGACGCGATCAATTCTGCTTATTCCAAGATGGACGATTCAATTATAAAAATTGATGTTTATTCATATCTTGATAAGGTGACTGATGATTATATCTATTTCAGAACAGACCACCACTGGACAGCACGAGGTGCATATCAGGGTTATCTTGCTTTCTGTAATGCAACGCAACAGACTCCTGTTGCGCTTGAGGACCTTGAGTCCGGCAAAATTACCGGCTTCGTAGGAAGTCTTTATAAAGCAAGTAACGCAGATGTCCTTAAAAAGAATCCTGATTATGTAGAATATTTCAAAACACGTGTTGATGTGAAAGGAACAGTATTCAGTGACAGTAAAATGAAAGATGGTAAACCTTTCTATATTGTTGCACGTGCGGTTAATTCTGATAATAAGTATCTTGCTTTTATAGGTGGCGACCAGCCTCTTGAAAAAATAGAAACAAGCAATAAAAACGGTAAAAAGATTCTTGTTATAAAAGAGTCTTTCGGCAATGCTTTAGTACCTTTCCTTTGTGATAACTATGAGGAAGTGTATGTTGTTGACCCGAGAAAGACAAATTTCGATTTGGCGGAGTTTGTCGAAAAACAGGGTATCGGAGAAGTTCTTATGATTAACTATTCGTTTGCTATGGCAAACAAGACCTACTCAGATGCTTTATATTCAATGATTGATTAAGTAAGGAAGATAAAAATGCAGTTTATTGCTCTCGATTTGGAATGGAATAATGTCTACGGCAAAAAAATCAAAGGTTTCTTTAATGAAATAATTGAATTCGGTGCCGTAAAGATAGATTCCGAAGGCAATGTTTTTGATGAATTTACTTGCCTTGTAAATACTCAGGTAGGTAAAAAATTACGTGCCAATACAAAAGAGCTGACTCATATCACAAATGATGAAATAAAAACAGGACTTCTTTTCACCAAAGCTGTTTCAGAGTTTAAAAAGTGGATTGGTAAAGAAGAAACTGTTATTATGACATGGGGCGACAGTGACGTAAGAGTTCTTATTGATAACTGTAAGTATTTTGGCTGCGGTGACAGAATACCGTTCCTCGATAAGTACATGGATTTACAGCGATACTTCCAGAGGATCAAGTGTACTTCCAAATCTCAGCAGATTGGTCTTTCTAATGCGGCAGAACTTGTTGGCATAAGTGACGACGGTTATTCTTTACACAGAGCACTTGATGACAGTAAACTCACTGCGAAATGCTTTTTGGCAATAAAAGAAGATAAAATCATCAATGAGTATATAAAAGAATGTAACGATGAATTTTATTCAAGACTTATTTTTAAGAATAAAGTTATCAGTTCAATGAAAAACCCTCTTGTTGACAAATCATATCTTAACTGTATATGTGAAGAATGTGGCAAACCTGCAGAGGCACTCACAAAATGGAAATATTCAAATCAGTATTTCCGTGCACAGTACCGTTGCGAAAAATGTGATAAGAATTATCAGGTGAATGTCCGTTTCAGAAAACTTTATGACCGTACGGAAATCCGTAAAATTGTAAAGCCTATTGTTGAAGAAGAAACCGAAACCGTTGATTGAATCAAAACCGACAGGGGTAAAACCTCTTGTCGGTTTTTTGTTTCAAAAAAATAAAATATTTTCAAATTTATTACATATAATAAACCCAATAGAATCATGGTTTTCGGGACAATAAAAGAAAAAATCAAAAAAATCCAAAAAAATTTCAAAAAAAGTGTTGACAATATTAAAACGTTGTGGTATTATAACAGAGTTCCGCGACGGAACAATGCTACGAACCTTGAAAATTAAACAACGAAAGAAAAGGAACCTTGATAAGAATTTGAGTACTAAAAGTACAAACCAAATCCAGATTTCGGAAACGAAACAAGGAAAAAGATAACGATAGCTAGTATCGTAAATGAGCGATTAAG
>JAZSFV010000176.1:0-6587 GCA_045532395.1 Acutalibacteraceae bacterium | reverse complement strand
ATTTCTCTCTATAGCGTCGACGTCCATTGTATAATTCTTGTGTTTATCAATGTTTGCAGGGTCAGATTCTTCAGGAACAATATTATTTACTGAATCGCCGCCATAAGTACAGTTAAGGTCACCCATAATTGCGCCGAGAATATTTCCCGCACTCTTTGCAAGCGCATCTGCATCACCTGCTATAAGTGCATAAACTGCGACAAAAATATCGTCAATTGCAGGTGCAAATTTTTCCATGTCAAATGCAAAAGCGTTTTCAAGGCTTCCGTCTTCATTAACTTTATAGATTCCGCCGCCGAAACCTCTTACATAAACTACGGGAGCAGTTTTGCAGTCGCATTTACTGTTTCCTTCATCTGCAGAAACCACAAACACTGCAGACAAGGCAATAATTGCCGCCATGATGAAACATAATACTTTTTTCATTTTCTACCTCTTTATTATTTTTTGGGGGCGGGTCTGTGCTTTGCAGTAAAATCTGAAACATCGATTTTAATTACTGCCACCACACTCACCAATTTTTCATTAAATTCAAAATCTTTACCCGTCTGGGTCTTCATAAGAATCGAAAGCGCTTTCATTTTTTCTTCAGTGTCTTCAACAATTTCTGCCTTTCCTCTGCCCATAATTGAAGAATAAGTTATACCATATTTACATGCAACTTCACCCTCAAAAGGAACAATTCCGTACTCAGCTTCAAAGAAAACTTTAGGGTTGCTTCTTATCACGTCAAGCTTTCTTCCCCTGCGTGCACCATGAAGATAGATTGTAAGCTTTTCGTTTTCATAAATATATCCGTAATTCATCGGCACAACGTAAGGCTCGTCACCATCTACAAGACCAAGATGTAAAACCTTTGCGTTGTCAAGAATTTCGAGAATTTTATTTATATCGGTAATTTCTCTTTCACGTCGTGTAAGTCCGTTCATATTTTCTCCTTTTCTCATTTTGATTTTCTCATTTTGGTTATTATAAATTTACCATAAATCAGGTAAAAATACAAGATTTATAAACGTATTATTTTTTCAAAAAAATCAGGCACACCCGACGGTGCACCTGAATATACAAACTATTTTCTTTTCAATATGTTTCTGTAAACAATTTCTTTGTTTTTGTCCTGCTCTGCAAACTTGTTGTTCTTATCACAAAGTATAAAGAACAATGTTGCCATCATTCCGTAAGGCACCGGTGAAAATTCTCCGGGATTTACAAGCGACATCATAAACAAACCTGCATAAGCCACAAATAAAATCAGGTTAAAAAGTGTGATACGTTTGAAAAGAACTTTCATGCGGTTGTAGAATTGATAAGAGAAAGCAAGAATACCTAAAATGCCGAAACTTCCTATAACCTGGAAAGGCGCGGAATGGTACCAGCACAAAGCAAACTTCGCAGGGTCATGAACGTCTGTATTGCCCATGTAACCCAGGCCTCTGCCGAATAAAACGTTTGACTTGAAGTCTTCAATTGCACGGCTGAACAAACCAAGCCTTATTGAGTTTTCAGTCATAAATCTTTTAAGCATCGGCAGAATGAATTTTGCAAGCGGATATGCAAGCGCAACCACCAGCACACAGATAGAACCGATTAAAATGAAATTCTTTTTTCTGTTCTTTCTGTCTGCAAGGAGAATCACAAAGAGACAAATTACCAATTCAGCCGAGCCGAAAAGCGCACCGCCACGTGAGCCTGTGAGCATTATTCCGATATACTGCAAAAATCCTGCAAAAATATAAGGATATTTGTTTGAAGAAAGGAAAAACGCAAATGGGAAAGTCAGCATAAGAATTGTAGATGCGTTGTTTCTCCACTGGAAAGCAAGAACACTTCCGCTTTTCAGAAGCAAATCCAGATTTGTGATATAAAAATGTGCTATCATGTAAACGCAGAATAATCCCACCATGGTCATAATCCATGAGAATTTTTCGCGCATATCATATTTATCGGTAAATTTATACTGTGCGTTCATAACAAGATAAAGCATGAACATACCAAAGCCCAAGCCGATAATATAAAAAATCGAAGTGCCGTTAAAATATTCTTTGGCTGTAATTTTACCTACACCGCCCATTGTTACCGCAACGGCAACAAACAGAATACCTTTCCATGTGGCACCCAACTCATATTTTTTATGATAAACAACAAAATGGAAAAGTATTGCCGCCACAAGAACAGGCGCAAAGCCTATGAATTGTATAAATATATCAAATGAGTCATAGCATTTGATAGACGATGCGGCTATAAGCAAAAAGGGCATCAGTGTTGCAGTAATATCTTCGCATATAACAAGAGCAAAGCAGCATATTGCTACAAGCACAAAATCTCCGTAAACAATTGATGTGAAATCATGTTTACTGCTGAATGATACAAAAACCGCTGCAATTGCCCATTGAATGAGCATAAATGACTCAGACATCATAACTGCACGGGTTTTCTGCACCGCTGAGGAGTTATTCATTTTTTCTCTCAGATGTACAATTGCACCAAGTAGTTTTTCCATAAAATTTCCCCACAAGTGTGTTAATTTTTGTCAATACCAAGCTTCATGATTATACCATTATTATTCATAAAAGTCAACAAAACAAAACCCCATGCCTGTGGCATGGGGATAGGTTTGTTATTTAAACATCATAAGCAGGAAACCTGCTGCAACTGCAGAGCCGATAACACCTGCAACATTCGGTCCCATAGCATGCATGAGAAGGAAGTTTGTGGGGTTATATTTTCTGCCTTCAACCTGAGCAACACGTGCCGCCATAGGAACAGCAGATACGCCTGCTGCACCGATAAGGGGATTGATTTTGCCGCCGGTAACAATGTAAAGAAGTTTGCCGAAAAGCACACCGCCTGCTGTTGAACAAGCAAAAGCAACAAGTCCGAGAACAATAATAAGAATTGTATCAGGGCTTAAGAATGCTTCACCGCTTGCTGTAGCACCTACTGTAAGTCCGAGAAGGATTGTTACAATGTTTGTAAGTGCATTCTGTGCCGTATCGCTGAGTCTGTCTGTAACGCCGCATTCTTTGAAAAGGTTACCGAGCATGAGCATACCGATAAGCGATGCACATGAGGGAATAAGAAGCGCACAAACAACAAGAACAATGATGGGGAAAATAATTTTCTCTGTTTTGCTTACTTTTCTGAGCTGCTTCATTTCAACTTTTCTTTCTTTATCAGTTGTAAGAAGCTTCATAACTTTCGGCTGAATGATGGGGATAAGTGCCATGTATGAGTAAGCCGCAACTGCAATAGGCGCAAGCAGATGGTCTGCAAGCTGACCTGTAAGAAGAATTGCTGTAGGTCCGTCTGCACCGCCGATGATACCGATTGATGCTGCTTCCTGAGGAGTAAATCCAAGGAAAAGAGCAATAATAAATGCAACATAAATACCAAGCTGTGCTGCTGCACCAAGAAGAAGACTTATGGGGTTAGCAAGTAAGGGTCCGAAGTCAGTCATAGCGCCGATACCAAGGAAAATAAGGCACGGGAAGATAGAACTCTTAACGCCTGCATATATAAGTCTTAAAACGCCCGTATCGTACCAATGTGCGCCGGCTTCGCGAACACCACCAAATAAACCTGCAGGGTCTGCCATAAGGTCTGCACCGGGTAAGTTTGCAAGAAGGATACCAAATGCAATAGGTACAAGAAGAAGGGGCTCAAATTTTTTAGATATTGCAAGGAAGAAAAGAACAAAAGAAACAAGAATCATAACCAATTCTTTCCAGCCAAGCAAGGCAAAACCTGAGTTTTCCCATAACTGCTGAATGATTTCCATGTTATCCTCCTATCAGCCGATAACAGCAATAACAGTATCAGTTTCTACTGTTGTACCTTTCTGAACGGTAATCTGTTTGATTGTACCTGCGCAGGGAGCAACGATATCGTTTTCCATTTTCATAGCTTCAAGAACAACAACAACATCACCAACGTTTACTGTGTCGCCAACGTTTTTAAGAACTGAAAGGATAGCACCGGGCATGGGAGCAACAACGTTTGTGCCACCTGCTGTGGGAGCAGCTACAGGTGCTGCTGCGGGAGCGGGAGCTGCTGCAGGTGCAGGAGCTGCAACGGGAGCTGCAACAGGTGCTGCGTCAGTAATGTTTGTGATAACTGCGTCAGTTTTTTCAACTTCTACTTCGTAATTTTTTCCATTAAGTGTAACAACGTATTTCATTTTATTTATCCTCCACTTTTTTGATTGATTTAAAGTTAAGTCTGTTAAGGGGTATGCCGCTCTGGTCGCTTACAATCGCCATGATAACTGCTGCTGTGGGCTCGTCAACATCTACAAGGTCAAGTTTGCCGACAGAGTTGCCGTCTGCAAGGGGCACTCCTGCAGGAGCCGCAACTACGGGTGATGGAGTTTCGCTTGTTTCCAAAACAGTTTCTTCTTTCTTTTTAGAAAGTCTGTACATAATTTTTGAGAAAACAAGAATTACAATTGCGATAATCGCAAGCATTGAAAGCACAACAATAAAACCTGTTATTGCTGTAGGAAGATTCTGCATAACAATAGCACCTCTGTTTGGAATATTCAGTATTCTGTCTTTAAATTCGTTTCCGATTGAACATATGTCAGTGATAAAATCCTGAAAGAATTTCATATTTTACCTCCTTAGTCAATCTGCTGGATTGAATATGAGAATGTTCTCTTTTTCATTTCTTCGCGTTTGTCAAAGAAAGCTTCAGCCTGCTGGGGGAAAGCGATATATGAAAGAACATCTTCATCGCTCTTTGCTTTGCTTCCGATTTCTGCCTTTGCTTTTTCAAAGCCGGGCTCAAGAGTATCAGCAAAACGAACTTTAAGGGGTTTTTCATCTCCGAGGATAAGTTTCTGAACATCCTTGTTGATTTTGCCGGGAGCTTTACCGTATTCACCCTTAACATAGTTTTTGATTTCTTTTGATACGTTCTTATATCTTTCTCCTGCAAGAACGTTTGCAGTAGCCTGAACGCCTACCATCTGGCTCATGGGAGTAACAAGGGGAGGATAACCAAGGTCTTCACGAACTCTGGGAGTTTCCTCAAGAACTTCTTCAAGTTTATCAAGTTTTTTCTGTGCAGTAAGCTGTGCAACAAGGTTTGAAAGCATACCGCCGGGAATCTGATAGTTAAGAGCATCTGTGCTTGTTGCAAGAACAACGGGATTGAGAAGTTTTTCATCAAGGCATTTTGCTCTGTAGGGTTTGAAGAAATCGTTTATTTCTTTAAGCACGTCCATATCAAGACCAACTTCATAGCCCTGCTGTTTGAGAGCATAAGCCATTGTTTCTGTTGCAGGCTGTGCTGTGCCGCCTGAGAAACATGAAATTGCTGTATCAATTACGTCTGCACCTGCTTCAACAACCTTCTGAAGTGTGAGCGGGCCAAGACCTGTTGTGCTGTGTGTATGAACAATAACAGGAACTTTTACGTTTTCTTTAAGAGCCTTAACAAGTTCATAACCATCCTGGGGACCCATGATACCTGCCATATCTTTAACGCAGATAGTCTGTACACCCATTTTTTCCATCTTCTGAGCAAGTTTAACATAAGATTCGAGGTCATGAATGGGGCTTAATGTGTAACAGATTGTACCTGAAGCAATTGCACCGTTTTTAAGTGTTTCGTCAACTGCAACTTCGATATTTCTGATGTCGTTGAGTGCGTCAAAAATTCTGATGATGTCAATGCCGTTTTCCACGCTCTTCTTAACAAACATTCTTACAACATCATCGGGATAATGTTTGTAGCCAAGAAGATTCTGACCTCTGAGAAGCATCTGAAGTTTTGTGTTGGGACAAGCAGCTTTGATTTTTCTGAGTCTTTCCCACGGGTCTTCACTGAGGTATCTGAGGCATGAGTCAAATGTTGCGCCACCCCAGCATTCAAGTGAATAGTAGCCTGCTTTATCAAGTTTGGGCAATATTTCCTCAAACTCCGCAAAAGGCATTCTTGTTGCGATGAGAGACTGATTGGCGTCTCTTAAAATTGTTTCTGTAAACTGTACTTTCATCGTAAAAGTCCTCCCTAAATTCATGTATTTTCAGGAATTGATTTTTTCTCAAAAAACCTTCTTCCCCATTTTACATTAAGTATATGATATGCTAAAATCTGCCAAAAATCAATACTTATTTTTATTTTCTCCCGAATATCCTAAAAAATAATTTTTTCATATTCTATTTTTGTTTATTTTTTAACAAGCCTTGACGGACATAGTATATTTCTGTAATATTATATCATAAGGAGTGATTAAAATGGATTTTAAAACTTTTCTTAAAAACGCATCTGAAGTTGTCCCGTCAAAGAGACAGCTTGATTGGTTTTCCACCGAATTTTACGGTTTTATCCATTTCGGCGTAAACACATTTACAAATAAAGAATGGGGAGACGGCACTGAAGACCCTTCAATTTTCAATCCATGCAAATTTGATGCTGAAAAAATTGTGCGGATTTTCAAAGATGCAGGCATGAAAGGTCTTGTAATTACCGCAAAACATCACGACGGGTTCTGTCTCTGGCCAAGAAAACATACAGAACATTCAATAAAAAACAGCCCCTACAAAAGCGGAAAAGGCGACATCGTCAAGGAACTTGCCGATGCC
>JAZSFV010000131.1:0-16346 GCA_045532395.1 Acutalibacteraceae bacterium | reverse complement strand
GATGCTTTTCTCTGTTGTACTCGGATATGGTGCAGGAGCAATCGATACAGGACTTAACAATTTCATATCTCTCCATTATGAAGCACGTCACATGAATTGGCTTCACTGTTGTTGGGGGCTTGGCGTTACGATAAGCCCGCTTATTATGTCACCTTTTTTAAGCGGCGAAACAGGCTCTTGGAGAAGCGGTTACAGAATCGTAGCACTTCTGCAACTTTCAATCACACTTATTATTTTCTTATCACTGAAGAAATGGAAACAGGTTGAAGATTCCGTTAAAGTAACAGAAGAAGAACACAATCAGAGTGGCGGAAAACTATTTGATTTACTTAAAATCAAAGGCGTAATCACGAGCATTCTTTCGATGGGTTTATATTGCGGAATGGAATTTTCTCTTGGTACATGGGGAGCAACATATGCCGTAAACACCATGATGGTTTCCCCTGAAGAAGCAGCTAAATGGGTATCTCTTTATTTCGGCGGTATTATGATTGGCAGGGTTATTTCAGGTTTTGTTTCAATCAAAGTAACCGATAAAACTCTTATCCGTGCAGGAATTATTGCATCGCTTGTTGGGGTTATTATTTTCGCTCTGCCGCTCGGAAAACTTTCGCTTGTAGGTTTTCTTCTTATCGGCATAGGCTTTGGCCCCGTATTTCCCAGTATACTTCACAGTGTGCCTGAGCGTTTCGGCACAACGTATTCTGCAGACCTTACAGGTTATCACATGGGCGGTGCGTATGGTTTAGGTTTTGCAATTCAACTTATTTACGGCTTTGTTGCAACTGCAACAACATTTAAAATTACACCTTTTGTGCTTCTTTTTCTTTGTGCAGGTGTATTCCTTGCCAATGAAACCACAATTAAAAAACTCAAAAATCTTTAAATAATAAAATCTCGTAAGACTTTGAATCTTACGAGATTTTTCATTATTATTTTACGCTGTCAAAAATTTCATAGAAGTTTCCTATAAATGTTGTTGCCGCACCTTTGCCGTAAGAAATAAGACACCATGTATCGCTGTCAAACTTACCTGAGTTTTCGTTATACTGAAGCCCTGCAAGAACAAAGTTTGCAGGGTTAGCAACATAACCTGCCGCATCATTCATAAGGTCCATTATAATTATATCTTCGCCGGTATATTCTCTTATAGGAAGAAGTTCAAATCCTTCAGCACCGCTTCCGCCTAAAAGAAGTTCACCGAAAGTTTCACCGGGGCTCATGTAAACTTTCATGTTTTCCCCGATTTCAAGATAACCAACTTCTGAAACAGTATAGTGTCTGCCCCATTTATCTTTAAGAACAAAGTTATCTGCGATTGAAGTTTTGCCAAGAAGTGTGATGATTTTATTATCAATTTCTACTGTAAACTGTTTAAGTTTAATATTGAGTATAGGTTTAACCTGCTCTTTTTCTACTGTTTTGAGTCCTTTGTACCATACTGTGTAATCAGGCTGACCTTCATAAGTTTTAACACCTAATTTATCTCCGGTTTTTTCGTTAAGGGCAATTCTTTCTTCTTCGGTCATGTTCATACCAAGAAGAATGTAACCCATTTCGTAACCATAACGCACTGCAGTGTAATGAGAGTTTCCGTCAACACCGTCACCTGTATAATATCTTGAAGATGTTACTGTTGAGACATTACCCTGAAGATAAATGAAATTATACCCTGCACTGTTTATAAGTTTTTCCGCATACCAGATAAAGTCAGCAGTAAATTTTTTATCGAATGAAAGAAGTTTGCCCTCTTCTGCAGTTGCCCAGTCATAGCTTGATGATTCGGGATGACAACCGAAAGTTGCAACGATTGTAGGAGTTTTTTCCGTATCGAAAGGCACAAACTCAAGTTTATACATATTTGTATCAAGAGAAATCGGTGCAGTTCTGTCGTTGAGATAATTTTTGATATCTGTCTTTGAATAGTAAAGTTCGCCCGTCGTCATATCTTTGAGAGCTTTCTCAACCGCTTCCTTTGAACCTGAAACAAGCGATTCGATAAAACTGCGGTCAACACCGTATCTTACATTACTGCTTAAAATATTGTTTAACATACAACCTATCGGATCTGTCCATACACCCTGAGAGTCAATTCCTGTATGAATATGAGTGCATGAAACGTTGATACTAACAATATTATTTTCTTCTGCAATTTCTTTAAGACCTTCACGGATAAGTCTTACGTCAGCGTTTGCAAGGCCCATAGCATCAACGGCAATAAAGACAACATTACCTCTGCCGGAACCGTCGTTCATCACAATCGCTCTTGCCATAAGGTCTTCTTTGTTTCCGTCATCGTCTGTGTACATATCATCGCCGAAAACATAGGGAAGATATGCACCTTTTGCATATTTTTTTGTGCCGAAATCCCGGGGCAAAACTGATGCTTTACCATAACCTAAAGACCACACCTTATCACCCTGGGGTTCATCTATGAAAGTCTCCATACCTGCATAGAAATTACCGTATTCGTCAATATTGAAATCTTCAAGATTTTCAACTGCAGCAGAATCAGGAATTATGATATTGAGTGCAGTTGCAAGAACATCGTTGATGAAAAAATTGCTGATAAAATTAAGAACCTTTGAAAGTCTGATTTTAATTTGCAGGCTTTCATCAACCTCATGCTCATTTTCCTGAATTTCAGAAACATATTCCGCTACAGGATTATACTCTGTTTTTTCTTCTTCCGTCGCATAAGCTGTGCAAGGTATCATGCAAGCAAAGCAGATAACAAGAGACAGAATAATACTTAATGTCTTTTTCATTTGATAACCTCCTCGTTTTTATAAAATTTATACTGCATACAGAATGTTAAGATTTCTTATTTCAGAATCTTTTATTCTGTCGTTTACAATGTAAGCCTGCTTTTCCAGATCGCAGGAATCTGAATTTGTCAGATTCTGAAAATTGAGTTCTTTCATAATACTGAAAACAATTTCTTCTATTCTTTCTTCTTTCGTTTCCGCTTCCTCCTGATTATTGCCGCTTGAAATAAGATATTCAAGAGAATCGTATAAATGGCTTAGTTTTTCTAAATCACGAAGTGCACGAAACGCCCATTTATAATAAGGAATATATTTTTTATTAAGAAGAAAAATTACTTTAAGTGCGGCATTTACAAATTCAACTACTGAAAGTTGCGCTGCAGCAGTTTCCCCTCTTTTTATACATCTTAAATAGTTATACTGCCCAGACTGTGCCATAAGAAGAAGATTTCCTGCTAACTTTTTAAGCCTTACGTCTTCAGGCAGATATGAAAGTTTATTTCTGATTTCTGTAATCTTACCAAAATTATCGCAGAAGATTTCTCCATTAGTTGCTTCAAGAAGAAAATGCTCTGAAATATAAAACCAACCCTCATGGGAAACATCACCATTTGCATCTCCGGTTTTACTTTTGAAGAAGTCGCTTATTCTTATAACTCCGTGACGGTTACCGCCTACTGGGTTTAGTTTACTTCTTTCAAAGCCCATAAATTCTTTCGGTAATTTTGAATAAGCACGTTCAAGCCTGAATTCTGTCTTTGTATCCACGATACTTTCATCAGGCAGAAATATGCAGAAACCCGCTTCAAAATCATGGTCGTGAGAAATTTCGTCATCATATCCGAAACATTCAGAGCCACTTCCTACAAGACCTACTGCAAGATATTTTTCTGATTCAGGAAAATTTTCTTTTATCATTTTTTCGCCATATTCAAGATAAAATCTCTTTGACAATTCAAGACCTTTCATAAATCTTCCTTACTCTTTCTTCCAATTCTTTTTTATAAAGGAAATAACCGAAATAGCCGAAAACTGACGAACATTTTTCACACACAAAAGCATAATATCCGTCTTTGTTTTCATGGCTGTCTAAAATTTCTATTGCTTTTTCAAGATAAGCCCTGACAACAAGCTCGCTTTCTTCTGCGCCAAGTTCAATTTCTTTTGCACTTGCAATGTTAAGGTAAGTAATGGCAACTTCCAAATCACCGTCATCATTATTATTCATTACTGAAATTGCTTTCTCGTACAATTCATAAGCTTCCCGGAACCTTTTTAAATCAACCAAAGAAAGTGCCATATTATTGAACAAGCCACCGAAACGTTCATCATTTTCAGGCAAATTATTTTCATATATACTTTTTGCTTTTTCGAATAAAGGGAGTGATTTCTGAGGCTCACCGAAAGCTTTATAAACGGTAGCACAGTTAATGTATGTCGTTGCAGCACCTACGTTACTTTCAATTTTCATTTCATCCACCAGAGAAAGCAGTGATGAAACCATATTAAGAGCGTCATTTTTTCTTGAAAGTTTGCGATAAAGTCCTGCAAGTTCATTTTTTATAAGAAGCGAAGTTCTTTTATCACCCATTAAAACTGCTTCATCCGACCAATATAAAAGATGTCTTTCTGCAGACTCATAATCGTTTTTTCCGAGAAGTTCATCAAGTTTATTAAGAATACGCTGAGCGTCTAAACTTTCTTTCGCCATTTAATCACTTCCTTATGTTATTTGATTATATCACATAAAATTTTTCACCGCAACAAAAAATATATTGCTTATCGGAAAGTTTTCTGCTAAACTGAATTTAAAAGGAGTTGACCGAAATGAAAAAATTTAAAATCGGTATTCTCGGTGCAGGCAGAGGAATCGATATTGCTGAAAATTTAATGTTACTTGATAATTGCGAAGTTGTAAGCCTCTGCGAAAACGATAAAAGCAGAATAAAATACGGTCTTGACAGATTAGGAAAAGAAGTTCCCGTCTATGAAGATTTTGATGAATTTCTTGATTCCGGTCTTGATGCAGTTGTTATTGCAAACTTTTTCCATGAACACGCACCTTTCTGCATAAAATGTTTTGAAAAAAATATTCACGTTTTATGTGAATGTATTTCAAACGGCACTATGGGAGAAGGGGTTGAACTTATCCGTGCTTATGAAAAAAGCCAGTCAATTTTTATGCTTGCAGAAAATTATCCTCAGATGATTTTTAACAGAGAAATGAAAAAAATCTGCGATGGCGGTACTCTGGGTAAGGTTCTTTATGCTGAGGGCGAATATAATCATCCTGTGCATCCGAGTGACACATCATTCACCAAGGACTATATTTATTTTGTTAAACACTGGCGTAATTTCCTGCCCCGTACATACTATGTAACTCATTCTCTTGCACCTTTGATATGGGCAACCGGCGCAACGCCAAAAAAAGTAAGTGCTTTCGCTTCATTTATGCCTTATGAAGAACCTGCCAGCGCAAGGCACGTTGGCGACAGAGCAGCAATTATCACTACTCTTAACGATGACGGCTCTGTTTTCAAATTTACAGGTTGCGGTGGTTTCGGTGCTCACAGTAATTCATACCGTATATGTGGTTCAAACGGACAAATTGAAAACCTTCGCGGTATGGGCGAAAAAGTTATGCTCCGATACAGCGATTGGGCAATTCCCGAAGGAAAAGAAGAAGTTAATCTCTACGAGCCCACATGGAACGATGACGATGAAGAATACATCACACAAAGCGGTCACGGTGGCGGAGATTATATCGTGTCAAGAAAATTTGTTGATTGCATATTAAAAGGCGAAGAGCCTGAAATTCCTTACGATATTTATTCAGCAATCAACATGGCAAGCGTCGCAATTTTAGGACATCGTTCAGTTTTAAATGGCGGCATGCCTTATGATATTCCCGATTTTCACGAAGAAGAAATGAGAAAAATGTACGAAAACGATTACGACTCTCCTTTCTATTATTCAGACGGCAGAGAGCCTACAATCCCCTGCTGTTCAAAAACAGATTATAAACCCACAGAAGAACAAATCAGAAATTTTGAAGAATTATTGAAATAAAATTAAACCCCGAAGTTCACATAACGGACTTCGGGTTAATTTTTTACTCAATTTTATTTTGCTTTAATTCCTTTGCTTTTCAGAAAACCGATAAATTCTTTTTCGTCACCTACTGAAAAAGAATCTCTTTTGAAAGTATAATACATATTTGTTTTTGAAATGAGATAAATGTATTTTTTAGTCTTAACGACCTTTTTGATATCACCATAATTCAAAGCAGTTTCAGAGCCTGTTGAATTAATTTGTTTTATTGCTTCATCTGTAACAACCACAGTAATTTCTATAGGCTTGGAGTGGACTTCCAGATCGCGTTTAATTATGCTCTTCACACTTTTAGCATAAAGAACCGCAATATAACCAAACCATGCAAAAACAGCAACTGCCGGCAACACTTCAAAGCCTTTGTGGGTAATCACATTATAAACCTGATAAATCAGATTTGCTATAAATGCCACACTGAGAATTACCATTATTGGTCTTTTGAAAAATATATAACAATAGAGGTCTCTCGCCCACTCTTTATTCCTTGTATATTTATTTTCAAATAAAGTATTAATAAGTCTTCAACACCTTTCGGTTAAAAATGCTTTTAAACAACATATAGTTTAACACACTTTTTTCGCTAAATCAACTCAAAAACTGCCGTATGATGTTTATTAAGATACACTGAAATCTCGTCTGTTTCACATTCGCTAAACTCTGTTCCAAGCAAGGGTCTGACTTTGTATTTTTTCGGCAGAGATATTTTTATTTCACTATCATCTATAGCATGAACACCTATAAAACCGCCACCACAATAAATAACTGAGCCGTCGGAAACATAACAGTGAACGCCGTTTGATGTAAGGAAATCACGAAGTTCGTTTACTGCAAAACATGGTTTTTCCATAGTTGCAGAAATATAAGGAATATTTAATTTTTCACATAAGCCGATAGCTTTCTTCCCCGCTTCTGACGGAAAAACTGCAGGAAAAATTGCCACAGAATATTTGTGAATTATTTTCTCTGCATCTTCAACCATGCACAAATCAAAAGGAACACCTGTATTACCCATGTTGATTCTTATATCATTTACACTGTGGCAGAAATAACTGCCTCTGGGGTTGTTGAGATACGCTTTTTCATCTATGAAAAATACAGTCTCGGCATTTGGGAAAGAACCATTATCTTTTTCTATTGCAGATTCTGCGATAAATTTCATTTTTTCCATTTCCTGCATAATTACTTCGTCGTGGTACCAACCGCCCCACATATCAAACCAACAAATGCCTGATCCTTTTGTAAGCTGATGGGCAAAGGTTTTATAAATAGCGGAGAGAGAAAGCTCTTTTGTTTCCGGACCGCTCCAGACTGTTCTTCTTCCGTTTTCATCAAACTGGAGATAAATTCCGTCAGGATATTTGCCCGGTCTTGAAGACTGCATTTTTCTTGTAAGATAAGTTCTTACATCACATTCAACAAAATATTGTTTACCGTGAATTTTTACAGATTGTGCCGGCAACATATCGCCCCAGTCGATGCCCAGCTCACGATTCTTGTCATAACCGCAGGGAGATGAAAAAAAGTCAATATATGGAGAATCAATAATAAATCTTAACCCATGTAAGCCGAGAAGATAATCGTTGACGAAAGCATTATAGCCGTAAAACGCACCTACTATCTGCTCGTTATTTATATATTCCTTTAATTTACGGCAAAAATATCGGACCGTATTTGCCGCCATCTCACAACAAAACTCACCGAATTTACTTACTGCATCACTGTTAACGCAATTTGTCAGATCATCTTTTGAAAAGCCCATAATATCTGTTTCAGGCGATTTTCCTTTAAGCCAGAGTCTGAATTTTCGGAGACTCTTTTCTGAAAAAGAGCCTATCATATCGTGGTGCATCCATTCCTGAGTTGTACCGCCGCAAAGCTGATAGCCTGCAATTCTGTCTGCGTATTTCTGTGAGCGGATATGTGAAACAAGAGTTTTTAAAAGTTCTGCACCGTCACGCAAAAACAAATCTGAATAAATAGATTCTCGCTTTCCCCCATTCGCAGTAGTAACTGTTTCCTCAGGGTTATTTTCAAGCCATTTACGGGGCATAGCAATATTGATTCGTGGAAATATAAAAGCGTCAGGACATTTTTCTGTAATTTTATTTACAATCCCGTCAAATTCTGAATAATCAGGATTTTCGCCCTCAAACACACCTGTCTTAAAAGGTGAAAAACCTGTCATATTATTTATAGGCAAATCTGTAAAAGAAACATTTACAAAAAACATCTTATAACCGCTTTTTATAAAATCAGAAAATTCGCCACATTCTTCAAAATAAGTCGTATACGCAACAGGTGCATGCAATTTTCCGTCAACAGAAATAAAGGGTTTTCCGTTTTTGAATTCAATATGACTTTTAAGCATAAACTTCAACCTTTCAGATCAGGCTTTATTATTTGCCCGCTTTGTAAACTTCTATTTGAACATCATAATACTGTTCCTGAAAATGCACTAAATTTTCAATTTCTTTCTCTGAAAAACTCACACCCAAAGGTACACCTACAAGCTTGTCTTCAATGTCGTTATGACGATGAACAATTGCGATAATCTCACATTCATATTCAGAAACAGGCTCATTTACCCCAAGAAGATAAACATCAAGTTCTTCATCGTCACCGCCTAAAACATCAGGAATAAATCCGTAATTAATCGGATATATCAGAGAATAATTCTTCTTTTTGTGGACGTATCCGATAGGTCTGTCTATTTTAATTTTAACTGTCTTTCCAAGATAAAATTTAACCTGTTCTTTTCTTTCTTCAAAAGTCATTTTCTATATCCTTTTCATCAGTTTGAAATATTCATCGTCTATTTTACCTTAATTTATTTATATACTCGTCAGCTTCTTCTCTTGATTTGAATATAATGATTTGTTTATCATCTTTATATTTTTCAATTAATTCATAAATATATGGCAGTGTATCCTTTGGAAAATCCTCAACAAACTGCTTGAATTCAGGGTCTAATTCTGTTTCTGTCCAAGGCATTTCATAACGACCTTTGCCAATTCTTTCGCTTACTCCATGCAAACAAATCTCTGTCGGTAAATCAAAAAGAAAAACAGCATCACACTCTTTAAGACGCATTTCAATTGTTCTTTTATAATTGCCATCAATAATCCATTTATCTGTTGCGAATATATCCGAAAT
The DNA here is from genome assembly GCA_045532395.1 of Acutalibacteraceae bacterium. Taxonomy (GTDB): domain Bacteria; phylum Bacillota; class Clostridia; order Oscillospirales; family Acutalibacteraceae; genus SIG575. Next base: position 7,314 of record JAZSFV010000131.1, on the reverse strand, counting down.
TCTCTCGTCAAACTCTTCTCTCGGTATATGGGTTTTATCAGGCTTGTGCCAGATAGCATCAAGATAATATAATGGCAGACCTGTGCATTTATTCAGTTTTTCTGCAAAGGTGGTCTTACCGCTACCGGGACAACCGATTATAATAACTTTTTTCATATTATGCCTTTCTTGCTTTAACAATCAGAAAGTTTGGTCTTATGTATTCCTTAACAATTGCAGGGAATTTTTCTATCGCCCACTCTTGGGGTACAGGCTCACATATTTCTTCAATTATAAATCCCGCTTTCGAGAGTGCATTTATAATGTTGCTGAAAGTTCTGTGATATTTTATAACATTGTCAACATACCAATGTATTTTACGTTCACCGGGTTCATTATAGTTCGAGAATGTATATGAAATTCTTTCGCCGTTTTCATCTTTATTAAAATGTCCCTTTCCGTCCAGAGTGGCAGTAATAACCGGATGCTCCTGGGAAAACAATAATCTCCCACCCTTGTTCAGAACAAAATACATTTCTTTCGCAAACAAATCAAAATCTTCAATGTAATGAAAAGCAAGAGAACTGTAAATAAAATCAAATTTTTCTTCCAGTTTACCAATATCAGTCATGCTCAAGTTTATGTATCTGATTTTTTCATCATAAGATTCATCTCTTGCCACTTCAAGCATTTTTTCAGAAATATCAAGACCCACAACGCTCTTTGCTCCACGACGAACAAAATCAACACAGTTATGACCATAACCGCAGCCCAAATCAAGCACGGATAAATTGTTTATATCAGGCATTAAATTTTTCATAGCAGGTTGCTCAAGCAAATCGTTATAATTCACTTCACTATCACGCAAATCTTTATAGCCGTTGAAAAAGATTTCATTATCAAAAATATTCTGATTATTCATGTAAACATCACCTCATAAAAACAAAAGCATCTCCGCAAAATTTACAGAGATGCCGAAATGTCAGAAAGCAAAACAAAATTAACCACAAACAGACAAAACGGTTCTCCTTACAACTGAAATATTTATAAGCATCATTTTGTCCACCTGTCTTTCTGTCAATTTTCTTTATTCTAACAATATTGAAGTTATTTGTCAACAGATTTTAAGTATTCTGCAAAACTATAGTTTTGCAGAAATGTAAAAATTTTATTGTTTCTTCATCTGTCTCAAAAACATAAGAATCGCTAAAACCAGAATCACAACTGCATAGCCAAGCACCCACCATAAGTGGTTGAATATTCCGCTGAAATTACCGTTAAGAACTATTCTTTCAAGTTCAACTGCATGAACAAAAGGGAGAAGATAGGCAATTTTTTTGAACGCTCCGCCTACAAGGTCAAGGTCAAACCATATTCCTGAGAGCCATGCAGAAACGTTTGTCAGCAAGCCACCACAGATACCGCCTACCTGCTTATCATTAAAAACACTTCCGCAAAGAAGCCCCATGGCGATATAAAGAAGTGAAACAGGAATTATAAACAAAACTGCATATAAAATATTCACAGTAATATCAAGACCTAAAATTATAGCCACAATATAGCAAACAACACTTTGTGCTACTGCAATAGGAAGTGCAGGCAAAGTATAACCGAGAATGAAATCTGCAGATGTCAAAGGAGTTGTGTATAACCTTTGAAGCAATGAACTTCCTCTGTCTTTTGAAATAATTGTTGCAGAAAACAAAGTCATAAAAGAAAGCCCGAAAACTGTAACACCTGGAGTAAGATGACCTATTTCAAAAAGGCTTACGGGCACATTTGCCTGAATTGCGCTTAAAAGAAGAATGAGCACCAACGGAAATCCGAAAACAAAAGATAAATTAAGAGGGTCACGTAATATTTCTTTTATGTTTCTGTTTGCAAAAGATAACATTTTCATTACTTCACTCCTTTCGCAATACGCACAAATGCTTCTTCGAAATTATCTGTGCCTGCAGTTAATTTGATTTTTTCTGCAGTGTCACAAATAAGCAGTCTGCCGTCTTTCATAATTGCAATACGGTCTGAAAGTGCTTCTGCCTCCTGCATGTAATGTGTTGTGAGGATAATCGTTATTTTACCTTTAAGTGATTTGATAATTTCCCATAAATCACTTCTTGCAAGTACATCGAGTCCCAGAGTCGGCTCATCAAGAAATAAAATCTGTGGCTCACTGATAAGAGCCATAGCAATGCTGAGTCTTCTCTGCCAACCGCCTGACAATTTGCCTGCTTTTCTTTTGAGTATGCTTTCAAGGTCAAGCATTTCTGTTAATTCTTTGATCTTTGCGTTTCTTTTTTCTTTTGAAAAGCCGTAAACTCCGCAGATTAATTCAAGGTTTTCCCTTGCCGTAAGTCCTGGTGCAACTGCTGTTTCCTGAGGTGAAACTGCAATAATTGATTTCACTTCTTTTACATCTTTCACAATGCTTTTACCATTAAGAAACACATCACCGCTTGTGGGTTGTGTAAGGCATGAAAGCATCTTGATTGTTGTAGTTTTGCCTGCACCGTTTACGCCAAGCAAAGAAAATAATTCGCCTTTTTTCACTGAAAGATTAAGATTATCAACTGCAACCAAATCTCTATACTTTTTAGTTAAATTTTCAATTCTGATAGCATCCAACTAAATCACTCCATTCCGTACTGCTTTTTCAGTCCCAGATAAGAATCTGTCAGCATTTTACTTACAAGCTCCCATTCAAGATTTACAAACCCCGTTGCAAACATAGTTGCAATTCCGTGAACATAAGCCCACATTTCAAGATGAAAAAGTCTTGCTTCTTTTTCGTCCAAGCCTGTATTATTCTGAACAATATCTTCCATTTCCTTGTCTATAGACATACCTTCGGGAATAAGTTCGCCTGAACGGTCACGCATGTAAAGAAATTTGAATAGTTCTTTTTCTTCTTTTGCAAACCTGATATATGCCATACCACTTGCTTTATAAACGGGATATTCCCCGCTTTCAACTTCTTTTTGTGTGTACGCCTGACATAATTCATTTGCTTTTTCTAAAACTGCATATCGTAATTCATCCATTGATGCAAAGTTTGAAAACACGGGCTGAGTAGAACAATTAAGCATAGATGCAACTGTTCTTGCGTTTATTCCCTCTGCACCGTTCTTTCTGACAATTTCAACCGCAACATTTACAATGTCTTCTTTTGTTACTTTAACTTTAGGCGCCATAACATCACTCCTTAATATAGCAATTGTTATATATCATATGTTATTTTATCACAAAACATCTCGTTAGTCAATAAAAAGAGCAGAGAAATTAATCTCTGCCTTTTGAATCTGAACTTTCATATATTCAGTTTTATACATCCGATAATCTGCCAGGAGAACGAGGTCAACGTAAAGTATCAGAACTTTTCACTTCTGTGTCTTTCTGTCAGAAAATGCACTTTTGAACCATCTTCCGGATACAAAAACTCGCTGAAAGCAATGGGACCTATTTCTATAAGTTTTTCTAATTCTTCTTTATTAAGCAAAACAACCTGCAAACATGTAGCAATTTTCATAAATCCGAGTTTGCATCTCAAAACTGATGTTGTACCGATTATTTGCGGAAACTCAATAAATGCAGCTATCATTTCATCGTCGGGGTCTTCGTTTTGCCATTCAAAACTATGAGCATATGTAATATGGGTTTTATTGTAATATGCATAAGTTGCTACAGTGAGCATTTTTTCATAATACCACATTAAAACTTCTTTATCAGTTAAATCTATTTCTGAATCTATAAACATCATATATTCGTTGTTAAGACCGACTGTTTTTAAAATAGGCGGCATTTTATAATCACTTACACCCATTGTTACCAATTTCCAGAAAGGATATTTTTCATTTGGTTTGTACAGTAACACGTCAACATGCAAGTCATCATCAACAATAGGGTGAATAACCTGACAATCATCTTGTTCAAAATGATTATCAAAATGTTTTATAAGTTTATCCATTTTCTTTACTTTCACACAATTCACCTCTGAATTCTACTTAAGTTTTTCTGATTTCAATAATTTCTTATTCAAATAACCATATCCGACAATATTATAAACTAAACCAAATATTATCAAAACTAAACAGCAAATTATAAACAAAGTACCAATAGGATTACTGCTAACATCATTAAGGAATTTTTCCGGATTCAAAACCATGCCAAAAATTAACGGAAGCAGTAAAATCATCAGCAACAATGTAATATAAACAATATTTTTAATCAGATAGTGGCGTAAAACTGTATTTCGCTCCACCAACAGTTCTTCAACATCCACTTGCTTTGTAATACGGTAAAAGTGTATAATCCCCCAGTTTTCAGTTAAATTTCCCTGAATTTTATTTGCATTAAACTTTTGTGTCAGAGTACTTTCGATACTATACATGTTTTTCTTTTCGCGAGGCATTGAATATGTAAAGAAATATTTTACTGATTTGGGAGTTGATTTTAAAAACTCAAAATTCCTGATACTGTGTATCTTATTTAATCTCCAACCATTTTCTTCTAAAGCCGAAAGTTCTTTTTCTAATTCATCAAATTTCCAGATTGGGTATAAAAATCTCTTTTTCATATTCTCGCTCCTTATTGTGATAATTTGCTGAATTCAGAAAATTTTACCACTCATACACAACTTTCTCGCCATCAATTTCCCATTCTGACGGAGTTTTTGTTTCAAAAATATCGACAGGTTTTATTGTGTGTTTTTCGTTATAAACCTTGTAAGCTTTTTTAATATCTTCTTTGATTTCATCATTTATATTGTCAGTGCATGAAATAAAAAGCGGTGTGTTTGAATAAGACAATAGATGTAACCACTGCTTGTTTTTCTCCCAGGGTATGTAATCATCTAAAATGCCTACACAGTCAGCATCGCACATATAAAATGCTTCATTCTGTGCAAGTCTGAACGCAAGCGTATTCACACCCATTTTCTTTGTTCTTTCCCATTCTTTTCCGCTTGTGTCGTCACCTGTTCTTGAAAGATGCGCAAGCCCTGCAGAAAGGTGTGAAATAGTGTTACAGCCGATAATTATCATATCACCCACATTATCTTTGATGAGCTTATAAAAATCAACTGTGATTTCAGCATTTGTTTTTGTTTTATCATAAAAATGCCAGTCTTCCATATTCGTTATACCAGAAGTAAGGTCTTTGCCCCAACTGCCGAAAAGGTCAAAGGTAGAAAAATCATGTTTGATAAGCTCATAACCCCAGTCTTTTATTCTTTCAAGGTCGGCAGTGATAAATTTCTGCACATCTTCACGTGTAGGGTCAAGGTATTTTTCATTGCCGGGTTTCTGAATTTTCATTTCGTCAGTAATTGAATCGTTTTTATTACGGAGAAGTCTTACCCAGATTCCCGGTCTTGCACCGATTTTCTTGATTTCATCAGCAAGTTTTTTCATATCGCTGAATTTTTCATTCGGAAGCCACGGACCTGCGCAGGAATGTATCTGCCAACAGTCATCTACAACTTCAAAAGGTTTGTTTTCAATTCCGCAAGAAAGTTCAACCTGAAGTTTCGCGTCAGAAATTATCTGCTCGAAATTACTGTTTCCATAAGCATAATACCAGTTGTTTCCGCCATATACTCGCTCTTTGGGAAGAATGGGATTATCACATAACTTCTTGCAATAATCGCAGAGGTTTTCATAAACATTTCCGTTGTTATAAACTGCACATACAAAAGTTGCAACGCAAAGTTTTCTGCCGTTAAGATGGACTCCGTTTCCGCCGTTTCTCACATCAACTATAGCAGTAATTCCCGTAGTGTCATATCTGAAACTTACAAATGAATTAGCCTGAGTTTTAACACCAAAGCAAAAACATTCCTTTTTGTCTGTAGCAATAAAGTACCAAGGCATAAATCTGTCATTTTCAGATAACTTTTTAAACTCAAGTTCACCATAGCTTCTTTCCCACGCATCGCCTAAGACAAAAGTATTATCATTCTGGACAGTATCCCAATGTAATTCAATAAACTTTGGCTTATCTATATCGGCACAAAGCATCAAATCCAGTTCATTTTCTCTTGAGATAGTTTCAACAACCGCATCAGTAACATCATTTTCACAGATTATTTTTGAAGTAAATTTATTAATATCAAACATCATAAAAAATCACTCTCTTTTAAAAGTAATATTTTAACTATATTTTATCAATAAAAGTTTAAAAACACAATACTAAAAAAGCCGTACATTCGGAAAATGCACGGCTTTTGTGTCTTTAAAACAATCTGATTTTTGATTTATATTAAAACTTATGCTTTGTTAGCTGAACCGAAGAGTTCGATCTTTTCTTTTACGCAAGCCTTGATTGCTTCTGCGCCGGGAGCAAGAAGTTTTCTGGGGTCAAAGCCCTTGCCCTGAAGGTCTTTACCTTCTTCGATATATTTTCTTGTTGCTTCCTGGAATGCAAGCTGGCATTCTGTGTTAACATTGATTTTAGAAACACCGAGAGAAATAGCTTTCTTAATCATTTCAGCGGGAATGCCTGTACCACCGTGAAGAACGAGAGGCATTGTGCCTGTTTTTTCCTGAACAGCTGCAAGAGTATCAAATGAGAGGCCTGCCCAGTTTTCAGGATATTTACCGTGGATGTTACCGATACCTGCTGCAAGCATTGTAACACCAAGGTCAGCAATCATTTTGCATTCGTTGGGGTCTGCACATTCGCCTGCACCAACAACGCCGTCTTCTTCACCACCGATTGAGCCAACTTCAGCTTCAATTGAAAGACCTTTTTCTTCACAGATTGCAACTAATTCTTTTGTCTTTGCAATATTTTCATCGATAGGATAGTGAGAACCGTCGAACATGATTGAGCTGAAACCTGCTTCGATACAAGCTTTTGCGCCTTCATATGAACCATGGTCAAGATGAAGAGCCACAGGCACTGTAATGTTGAGGCCTTCAAGCATACCTTCAACCATACCTACAACTGTGTTGTAGCCACACATATATTTGCCTGCACCCTCAGATACACCAAGAATAACAGGAGAATTCATCTCTTGTGCTGTGAGAAGGATTGCTTTAGTCCATTCAAGGTTATTGATATTGAACTGACCAACTGCATAGTGACCAGCCTTTGCTTTTGTAAGCATTTCTTTTGCATTTACTAATGGCATATTTAATACACTCCTTTAATTTTTTCCGCGAATATTATATATCACATACACATTTTTGTCAACAAATTAACAAAATAATCTGTATATAATAATTGTATTTCCGCAAAAGCTAAGTTTATACAAAAAGTTATGTTTTTGCCTGCGAAGCAGTTAACATCCGATGTGTCTGGTGAATTACTATAACACAGTTGAAATCAAAATAAACC
>JAZSFV010000029.1:0-7304 GCA_045532395.1 Acutalibacteraceae bacterium | reverse complement strand
AAAAATATTTTTTGAGCGTAAATGATATAAAGAAGTGGCTGATATTCTGCATATCAACCACTCAAGTTCAAACTTATTCTTTTCTTTCACTGCCCCAGAAGAACAAAGCAACTGTGCCGGGACCTGTGTGTGAGCCGATTGTTGTGCCAACGCTTGTAATCTGAACTTTGCCGTCAAGATTCTTGAAACGCTGCTCAACTAAGTCTGCAACTGCTTTTGCATCTTCATAACAACCTGCATTTGAAATATAGCATTTGCCGTTATAATCAAGTCCGCCGTCAGCAAACTGTTCCATTTTGTTTACGATTTCATTTATAACTCTTTTCTTTTCTCTCACTTTGAATCTGGGAACAAGGTGACCGCCATTGTCCATATCAAGTAAGGGACAGATTCTGAGCACTGTGCCGAACCAGCCTGAAACTTTTGAAACTCTTCCGCCTTTTACAAAGAAAGTAAGGTCGGTTGAGAAGAACCAATGGTGAAGTTTAAGTTTGTTCTCTTCTGCCCAGTCACGGAGTTCGTCGATGCTCATGCCGCTGTCGCGAAGATCTGCAAGCTTATCCATAAGCAGACCGTAACCTGATGAAGCACCAAGTGAATCCACGATATAAATTTTTCTGTCAGGATATTTTTCCTGAAGTTCAGCTTTTGCGATGTTTGCAGAGTTGAATGTGCCTGAAATACCGCTTGAAAGAGTTACATGAATAATATCTTTGCCTTGCTCAAGGAAAGGAGTGAAATATTCAATATATTCGTCCACATTTACCTGAGAAGTTGAAGTTTCCGCACCATTTGCCATTGCCTTATAAAACTCGTCGAAAGGTATGGTTTTTCCAAGGTCGTCACTGTATTGTTTGCCATCAAGCATAAAATGGAAACATACATAGTTGATATTTCTTTCTGAAAAATGCTCAGCTGTCAGGTCTGCTGTTGAGCAACAACTCAAAACATAGTCTGCCATAGCAATTCACCTCTGTTTTCTATATAGTATAGACTGCTTATTTCTTGACATAAATTGTAGTCCTTGATATAATATTATACGATAAGTATACAAGTGGTAACAAATACAAAAAAGCGAATCTGTATAAATAACTATACAAAAATTGAGGTAGATGTTGAAAATGAACGAAGACAAACGCATTTTGAAGACAAAGAAAAATCTTAAAAACACTCTTCTTGAATTATTGAATGAAAAAGCGTTTGAACAAATTACCGTTAAAGAAATTTGCGAACGCTCCGCAACAAGCAGAATAACTTTTTATACTCATTTTGCAGATAAATATGAACTGCTTGATATGATTTTTCAGGAATATCTTGCCTCAGCCAGAAACGAATATGCAGAGCTTCAGAAAAAGAACAATCCTGAAGGTGACTCTATACAGAATTTCTGCAACCTTCTCGAAAGTATTCTTGATTTATGTTTGACCACGATACCGTTTCTTAACAACACTTTTCCCAGCGACGGCTCATACATAAACACTTCTTTTTACCACTATCTCTATAAATATGTTGAGCACAGAGTTGAAAGAGAAAGCAAATATCTTGCTTATAATTATTCAGTTACAAGAATTTCATCATTCCTTACATACGGTTTCTGGGGATTCATTACAAAGTGCAAAGAAGAATCTGTGCCTATTGAAGATGCGAAAAAAGAAGCGAGAGAGCTTCTTCTTGCACTGCTTAAAAATAATGTTCTTGCAAAGTAATAAAAATCATAAATTATATTGTAATATAAAAAGATTTATGTTATATTATCTGTTGTGTAAAAAATTTTATTCGGGAGGATAAAGATGAAAAAGAAAGTTAAGTCAAACAAACTCACCGTCGGTGAAATTATTGCTTATTCTCTTGGCTCTTTGGGCAGAGAATTCAGCAACAACTGCATAAATGCATTCTTCTTAGTTTACCTTTGCATTTATCAGGGCCTCAATCCTATTGTTCTTACAGTTGCATTTGTTCTTGCAAAACTCTGGGACGCAGTTAATGACCCCATGCTTGCAACAATTGTTAACAATACAAAGAAAAGCCGTTTCGGACGTTATCGTCCATGGATTCTTATTGGTGCTGCAATTAATGCCATAGTTATCGTGGCTATGTTCTCAGACGTATCATTTACAAATATTACACTTAAATATGTGTACTATCTTGTTGCTTATGTTCTCTGGGGTATGTCGTTTACAGTTCTCGATGTTCCTTTCTGGACAATGCTTCCTACAATGGCTGACTCAACAGACGAAAGAAACCAGGCAAGCTCAATGGCTAAGCTTATCGGTGGCTTCGGCGGTTTCCTTGTAGGTATGCTCGGTACATCATTCATTCTTCCCATGTTCGCAGACCAGGGCATGATGAAAGCTTATCAGTATCTCGGCATGGCAACAGGCCTTGTTATGATAGTGTTCTTGCTTGTAACTGTTTTGTTTGTCCGCGAGAAAATCGAACTTCCTCACGAAAATGTCGGCCTTAAATATATTCTCGCAACATTCAAAGAAAACGACCAGCTTCGTGCATACGCAGGTTCACTTATTTTCTTCCTTACAGGTACAACAATTGCCCTTAATCAGATTCTTTATCTTTATACATATTGCTACGAAGACGGTGCAGACTACCTTCCCAAAGCATTCAGCTACACATTGTTCTGGGTTATCGCCTGCACAGGCCAGGGTATTGCGATGATGTTCTATAGCTGGATTGTTAAGAAACTTCCCCGTGAAAAGATTTACGGTATTTCATTCCTTGCTTGTATCGTAAGCTACATTCTCCTTTTCGCAGTATTCTTCTTCCTCAAACCCGGTCAGGGCGACATGAAGATTTATTGGCTCAACACAGTTCTTGTTGCACTTTCAGGTGCATTCCTTATGACTGCATCAGGTCTTAATCAGATTGGTTCAACAGTTATGATTGCTGACATCGTTGACTACGGCGAGTACAAAACAGGCAAACGTGGCGACAGCGTTATGTTCAGCGTGCAGACACTTATTACAAAATTTGCAGGTGCTATTGCTTCTCTTATCCTCGGCATCGGTATTGCAGTATCAGGTCTTCCCACAATTACTGACATCAACGTTAAAGACCTTGAAACAGGCAGTTATGCTTCAGTTCAGCTCTTTACTGATGAAGAAGGTAATTACCTTGTTAAAGACGAAAAACTTTACAACAACCTTTCAGCTATGGAAGAAGTTGATAAAGAAAACCTTGTAAAAGTTGGCGCAGAAGAAGAACTTATTAAATCAGAAGGTCTTACAATTCTTCGTGCATTTATGTTCCTCACTCCCATTCCTCTTACAATCGTTGGTTACGTTATTTATAACAAGAAATATTGGCTCTATGGTAAAGAGTACGATAAGATTAAAAAAGAAATTGACGAACGTCGTAAAAAAGAAGAAGCAGCAAAATAAAAATTTAAAGGGCGGAGTTTTTCCGCCCTTTTTTAATAGTGGTGAATATTTATGAGTAAATTAAATGCCCGATTTATTATCAACCCTGATTCAGAAGCCCACGAAGGAAACATTCTTCTTTTCGGAGATCTGAGAATCAGTGTTATTCTTCCCGGAGTTATAAGAATTGAAAAAGGTGCTTTTTGCGACAAACCTACGCAGAGCTTCTGGCACAGAAATTTCGGTAAAGTGGAGTTTGAATGCAGAAATCAAGGCAATAAGGTTATAATCAAAACAGATGAAGCTGAGTTTTGCGTGAGTATTCCGGGTGGCAAACCGGTCTGGGCAAAATGTGACGGGCTTACTTCAAAATGCGATAACAAGAAAAACCTTAAAGGCACTGCAAGAACTCTTGACCAGGCAAAAGGTGAAGTGAAACTTCTTGATGGCGTAGTTTCTTTTGACGGTGCGGCGGTAGTTGATGATACAAAATCCCTTGTTATTGAAGAAAACGGTGAAATTCTGCCGAGAGAAGGCAAAACAAAGGATATTTATGTTTTCTGCTATGGCCATAAGTACACAGAAGCCGTAAAAGCCCTTTTCAAGCTTTGCGGAGAAGCACCTCTTATCCCCAAATATGCTTTGGGCAACTGGTGGAGCAGATATCACGCATACAGTGAAGAAAGCTATATAAACCTTATGTGTGAATTCAGAAAGCATAATATTCCTCTTACCGTTGCCACAATCGATATGGACTGGCATTGGGTTAACCTGAGAAAACAATTCCCTGATTTCAAGCCGAAAACAGACGATTATTTTATCGTAATGAGCGGTTGGACAGGTTACAGCTGGAACACAGATTTATTCCCTGATTATAAGAGATTTTTGTCAACACTTCATTCTATGGGGCTCAAAACTACCGTAAATCTTCACCCGGCAAATGGTGTAAGAAGTTTTGAAGACATGTACGAAGACATGGCAAATGCTATGGATAAAAACCCCGAAACAAAGGAAAGAATAGATTTTGATATCACTGATTCAAAATTTGTAAATGCATATTTTGACGTTTTACATCATCCTTATGAAGAAAACGGTGTTGATTTCTGGTGGATTGACTGGCAACAGGGAAAGAAAACAAAAACTCCCGGTCTTGACCCGTTGTGGGCGCTTAACCACTTCCATTATCTTGATTCGCAACGTGACGGAAAAAGACCGCTTATTCTGTCAAGATACGCAGGTATCGGCTCTCACAGATATCCTTTAGGCTTTTCCGGGGACAGCCACATGAGCTGGTCTGCTCTTGATTTTCAGCCTTATTTCACTTCCAATGCCACAAACTGCGGATATACATGGTGGAGCCATGATATCGGCGGTCACTGCAGAGGAAGCCACGATGCCGAAATGTACACCCGTTGGGTTCAATTGGGCGTATTTTCTCCTATTTTACGTCTTCATTCAACCAACAACGATTTAAGCGGTAAAGAGCCCTGGAATTATTGCAGGCAGGCAGAAACAATTGTTTCTGATTTTATGAGATTAAGACATAGCCTTATTCCTTACATTTATTCAATGAACTACCGCTCCCACAAAGACGGTCGTGGCTTATGTGAGCCGATTTATTATATAGCACCCGAAGAAAAAGATGCATATAAATATAGAAATGCGTTCATGTTCGGTTCTGAACTTTTTGTCTGTCCTGTCACACAGAAGTGTGATAACGGCACTCATACCGCCCTTTCAGAAGCATATCTTCCTGAAGGCAGATGGACAAATATCTTTAACGGCAAAATCTACGAAGGTGGTAAAGTTGTAAGATTCAACAGTTTCCTTGAAGAAATGCCTGTGCTTGCAAAAGAAGGGGCTGTAATCCCTGTTTCACTTGATGAGGGTAATTCTATTAAAAATCCTGAAAACCTTAAATTAAAGGTCTACCGAGGCAATAATGAGTTTGTTCTGTATGAAGATGATGGTGAAACCCTTGGCTACAAAAACGGTCAGTTCAGCAGGACCATAATTGATGTCACGGAAAAAGATAATGATCTCGTGGTTTGTCTTTCAGGAGCAACAGCAAGCGATTTCATGCCGGAAAAACGTAAATATGTTTTTGAATTCGCAGACGTAGAAGGGTTTGAAAAAGCAATTGTTTGCGTTGACGGAAAAGAAACAGACTTTGAAGTTTTAAATAAAAATACAATTTCTGTTGACAGAATTGACATTGAAAGCACTTTGGTGGTTGCACTCCAAAAAATCGAAGTTGCAAAAAATGAACCTTATGAAAAAAGTTTTGTTAATGCGCTCAGCAGATTTGATGCGAAAAACGGCAAAAAAACAAGATCATATCTGCCAATGAAATTAATAAAGGATAAAGAAAAACTTATAAAGCATGTAAAGAAAATGGGCAACGACTCTCTGAGAAATCAGTTGCTGGAAATTTTAGAAGATTTGCAATAAAAAAGAAAGTCTCGTAAGTATAAGCTTACGAGACTTTTAATTTATTTAAGTTTTTCAGGTATGTCTTTATTCTTAAGCCTTTTTGATACAAATTCTTTGTATAGCACATAAAGAACAGTACATACAGGTACGCTGAACAACATTCCCAAAATGCCGAATGCACCGCCGCCGATTGTTACGGAAACAAGCACAAGAACGCCGGGCAATCCCACTGTTTTGCCAACAACCTTCGGGTATATGAGGTTTGTTTCAATCTGCTGAAGCACAATGATGAAAATTATAAACCACAATGCTTTAATAGGCTCTACAAGCAGAATTAAAAATGCACCGATAGCTGTGCCGATAAAAGCACCGAAAACGGGAATTAAAGCAGTAAATCCGATAAGTACGGAAACGATTCCGGAGAAAGGTATATTCAGTATCAGCATACCGATAAAACACAATACACCGATTATTACTGCTTCCAGCAACTGACCTGTTACAAACTTTGTGAAAGTATCAGAAGTAAGCTTTGTGAGCCTGATAATTCTTTCAGACCTTGCGTTCGATGTTGTGGCATAAAGAAGTCTTGAAAGATGTTTGCCGAGTCTTTCTTTTTTTGCAAGGATATAAATAGAGAAGAATACGGCAATAACAAAGTTTACAATGGAAGTTACAATCGTTGTGGTAATTTCAACTGTTGCATTGATAAATGTTTCTGAATAATCTGAAACAAATTTACTTGCGTAATCCAATAGCTTATCCCAGTTGAATCCAAAAGAGGGGATAATAATGTTGTGACTTGCAAGGAATGTTTTAAGTCTTTCTAAAAGACCGCTTAAGTTGGAAATATATTGGGGAAGTTTAGTTGCAAAGGATGTTATGGTCTCAATAAACTGCGGGATAATCATAAACAGAATTGCAAAAACCGTACCCAGTACAATAAGAATGCTGAAAGTCAGACAAACAGGACGTTTTGCCTTGTCAAAATGCTTGGTGCGGAGTTTCTTTGGCACCTTGTCCCACAATTTCTCAATAGGACGAAGAACGGTGTTGATAATAAAAGCAATACATGCACCGGTAAAAAACGGTGAAAACAAGCCGAGTATATCAGACAAAACGTTCCTGAAAGCATCACTGTGGTTAAGACACCAGCTGAGAACAAGGGTAAATGTCACCACAATCAAAACAAACTTAAGCGTTTTTTTATTAAGCGGAATTCTTTCTCCGCCGTTTTTGTTTTCGTTTAAATCATCGTTTTTCATATTTTTTCAAGTGTTTCAGTAACGCCTGCAAAAAGGTCTGTGTCAGCAAGTTCAACTGAGCCCTTGTCGACAAGCGAAGCGGTGGTGGGATTTATGGGGAGCTTTGCAAGCACGGGAACACCAAGCTGTTTTGCAATTTCGTCTGCCTTGCTTTCGCCGAAGATGTTGATTTTTTTGCCGCAATCGGGGCATTCAAGGTAGCTCATGTTTTCAACAACACCGATGATGGGGATGT
>JAZSFV010000226.1:0-2450 GCA_045532395.1 Acutalibacteraceae bacterium | reverse complement strand
GAAATTATTGACAAATATGGTGCTGACGCATTGAGATTTACTCTTGCGACAGGCAACAGCCCCGGAAACGATATGCGTTTCTCTGACGATAAGGTTGAAGCAAGCCGTAACTTAGCTAATAAAATCTGGAACGCTGCAAGATTTATACTCATGAATCTTGATGAAAATGAACCTGCAGCACATATTCCTGAAGATTTGGCTCTTGAAGATAAATGGATTCTCAGTATCCTCAACGGCGTATGTAAAGACGTTACAAACAACCTTGAAAACTTTGAACTTGGCATGGCAGTTCAGAAACTTTACGACTTTATCTGGGACGTATTCTGCGACTGGTACATTGAAATCGCAAAAATCCGTCTTCAGGCAGGCGGTAAAGGTGCAAAAACTGCAAGAGCAGTCCTTGTTTATGTATTTACTGACATTCTCAAACTTCTCCATCCTTTCATGCCTTTCATTACTGAAGAAATCTGGCAGACACTTCCCCACGATGGCGAAGCAATCATGGTAAGTGAATATCCCACATTCAAGGAAGAACTTGTGTTCAAAACAGAAGAAGCTGAAATGGGCAGAATCATGGACGCTGTTCGTGCAGTCCGTAACCGCAGAGCAGAAATGAACGTTCCGCCCTCAAAGAAAGCACATATCTACATCGAAAGCGACTTTGAAGATACTTTCTCAAAAGCAGGCGTATTTATGCAGAGACTTGCAAGTGCTTCTGATGTAACATTGGGCAAAAACTTTGATTTACAGGGTGCAGTTTCAATTATCACTGCTGATGCAAAGATGTTTATCCCCATGGATGAACTTGTTGATTTCAAGGCTGAAAAAGCAAGACTTGAAAAAGAACGTGCAGCAGCACAGAAAGACCTTGACTTTGTTATGAACAAGCTCAACAACCCCGGTTTCGTTGCGAAAGCACCTGAAAAGGTTGTTGAAGGTCAGCGTGAAGCAGCTGCAAAGCTTACAGAAAAAATCAAGATGCTTGACGAAAGTATCGCTTCTCTCGGAGTATAAATTATGACTTATGATGATGCATTGGAATATATCCATTCATTTTTGAAGTTCGGCTCAAAGCCGGGTCTTGAACGTATCCTTGCATTACTCGATGAACTTGGCAATCCGCAGAAAAATCTGCGGATTGTTCACGTTGCGGGTACTAACGGCAAGGGCAGCGTTTCGACAATGCTTTCCAATATTTTCCGTGCCGACGGCAAGAAGACAGGACTTTTCACATCTCCTTATATAGTGGACTTCTGCGAAAGAATACAAGTTAACAACGAGATGATTCCTCATGAAAAATTAGCATCACTTACTGAAAAAATCAAACCTATTGTAGAAAAACTCAATAGTAGGGGAATTGAACCTACAGAGTTTGAAATCATAACTGCTATGGCTTTTGATTATTATAATCATGAAAATTGCGATATAGTTGTTCTTGAGGTAGGACTTGGCGGTCTTCTTGACTCAACAAATGTTGTCGAAAAGCCGTTGGCTTCAGTAATTACTTCGATTTCGTTTGACCATACTGATATTCTTGGTGATACTCTTACGAAAATTGCAGAGCAGAAGTGCGGTATTATCAAGGAAAATGGCATTACAGTTGCTTATCCCTTGCAGGAACTGGAAGTTATTAAAACTATCAGACAAACTGCTGAAGATAAAAACAACAAACTTATTGTTCCGGATTTATCACTCATGGAAATCGAAGAATGCAGTTTCGAAAAGACAATTGTAAAATACAAAGATAATCATTTTACACTCCGTCTTTTCGGTGAACATCAGATTTATAATATGCTGACTGCTGTTGAAACTGCACTTTCACTTGGTATTTGTGTGGAAAGTATTCAAAAAGGCGTAGAAGCCACAACAATGCCTGCTCGTGTTGAATTTCTTGATTCAAAAACAATTCTTGACGGTGGACATAACGAAAGCGGAACAAAAATGATGTCAAAAGTTCTTTCGCTTTTTGAAGAAAATATCGTTGTTGTGAGCATGATGGCGGATAAGGATGTTGAAAATTCGGTTAAGAATTTATCTTCAAATGCAAAAATTATGATTGCAACGGAATGCTCTAATCCTCGTGTTATGAAAGCAGATGAACTTGCAGAAATCTGTAAAATTTTCTGTAATGAAGTATATTCAGTTTCAAATCCCTTTGAAGCAATCGATTTGGCTTGTGAAAAAAGAGGGGAGAATCTTCTCGCTATCTGCGGTTCTCTTTATCTTGCATCGCAAGTAAGAGAATACCTTAAAAATCTTATAAAATAACCACAAAGACCGCTTTGGGTAAAGTCCCGAA
This sequence comes from Acutalibacteraceae bacterium, assembly GCA_045532395.1. GTDB lineage: Bacteria > Bacillota > Clostridia > Oscillospirales > Acutalibacteraceae > SIG575. The sequence continues at coordinate 151 of JAZSFV010000226.1, read as the reverse complement.
AAGCGGTCTTTTCTTGTGTTACATAATTTGACAAAAAACAATATATAGTGTATAATACAATGGATTGGATATTTATTTAGTAGTATTTGAGTGTTGAAAGGATTGTCATAAAAATGGCTAAAAAATCAACTTATAACGACAGTAATATTTC
>JAZSFV010000111.1:0-4907 GCA_045532395.1 Acutalibacteraceae bacterium | reverse complement strand
TTGTCCGTTTTTACTGGACTTGTTCAATTTGTTACGGGGTTTAAAAATTATTACTGACTTTGTTAAATGAAAATCAGATTTCCATATCACCATTTACAACTGCATTAATAATTGCCAGGTCATATATATCAGCAACCGTGTCACCGTTAAGGTCTGCGGCAAATGCCATTGCTGAACCATCAGCTGCTTCAATATCACCATTAACAAGTGCAGCGAGTGTAGAAGCATCATAAATATCAATTACGCCGTCGCCATTTAAGTCTCCAAAGATAACAATGGTAAAAGTCTCCTGGATTTCATCGTTATATATTGTGGTTATTACTGTGCCTGTGCCGTATCCGTCAGGTGCACTGATTGCAACACCTTCAGCATAATCAACATAATCTTCAAGGTCGTGGATTCCTATGTCAAGACCATAGATAAAGTTCCTCTCTCTGTCTATAACAGTGTCAGTGCCTTCCTGCGCTATGAAAGAGTAGGGGATTTTCACTTCTTCAATGATGAGATCGTTTTTAGTGTTTACAAGGTTTGTAAGAGCTAAGTTAATGCCTGATTGTGTCATAATTGCAAGGTTAGTTGCAATTACATAGGCTTCTTCGTAGTTTTTCCATGTATCTGCTGTATAAACAGTTGAATCCTCAATTGCTTCAAATTCTCCAATTGCTGCAGCAAGATATTCAGTATATATCAACGGCTTAAGAGAATCAAGTTCTGCTAATTTTTCTTCCATTACTTTGTTTACCCAGCCATATTCGTCGGTATGTATAGCATCAGGCTCGAAAAGTTTCATTACGTCATCGATGATTTTGTCAATTGCATCCTGATTATATTTTGGCATATTTGCTGCAGAAAGTTTACCGTCAATATAAGTAACAACTTCGATTGTTTCTGCTTTCTTATCCATAGCAACATTGATAACCTCGTAAAGAATAGTTATATCGTCTGTCTTATGGAGATTATTGATTGCTTCTTCAATTCTTATGACTGAGTTGAAAATAATATCAATGTCTTCTTCGATGTTGTAAAGGGGAGTGTTGAGAATCTCCTTGCCTTCCCTGACTGCATCAAGAAATTCTTCCATAGCAGCATCGTTATAATATCTTGAAAGGTCAATATTATCTGCTGTTTCTAAAATTTCTTCAAGCTCAGTTTTATCTGCAGGCATTACATCGATTTCAAGTGAATTTTTAGCATTTACAAGTTTTGTAAGTGCGGTATTGATATCTGATTGTTTGGGATTATTCAGGTTTATGGCTACGTTATAGGCACTTGCATAACCTGCCCATGAATCTTCAGTGTATATTGTGTCGTTAGTTTTTATAAATTCGTCAATTGCAACCTGAAGATATTCAGTATAAATAATTTCCTGAAGTGCATCAAGCTTTGCATCCTGTTCTTTTGCGTAATCAGTTAACCAGCCAACTTGTTCAGGTGTAATTTCTGCATCAAGAGCGGCATAAATGTCATTTATAATGGTCTGAATTTTGTCTCTGTCATATTTAGGCAGACTTTCATTTCCCAGAACACCATCAGTGTATGTAACAACACCCACATTTTTGTTCAACATCATCTGTGCTTTGCCGAGAACAGGGTAGATAATTGACGGGTCGTCTATAAGAGAAAGATTTGCTTTTGCATTTTCAATCCTGATTATTGAATTGTTAACAAGAGTTCTATTTTCATCTGTATCTATAAGACGCATCGAAAGAATTTCATTGCCTTCTTCAACTGCAGAAACAAATTCCAGAAGAGCTTCATTGTCTACATATTTCCATGTTTTTATTTCGTTTGCTTCAATTACTGTATCGCTCAATGCGGTCTTGTCAACAAAACTGAGTTTGTTCTGTGGAATTGAATTTACAAGGTTTATAAGTGTCGTGTTAATTTCTTCTTGTGTTGCTTCGTTTGAAAGAGCGATTGCATCATTATATGAATTTTCATATATTGCCCATTCATCTTCAGTATAATAATATGAATCATATGTTTCATATTCTGTTATTGCTACAAGAAGATATTCGTTTGTTTTTGGTGTTTCAAGAGAAGCGATTCGTGCGTTGATTTCCGCTACAAATGCATTTATTCTTTCGTTATCCCTGATTGTGAGATTTTCTTCAGCCAGAAATTCGTTTACATCTTTCAACATCTGAAGAACTTCTGTTTCGTTATATTTTATAACTTTCTTCTCGCCGAGTTTGCCATCAATGTATGTAGTTATTGTAAGCTTTTCTGAAAGCATTGTTGCAAGTGTAACTCTGAGTTCTGCAAGTTCACTTGTGTTAGCTGGCTTTATATTAAGTCCGTCAATAGCATTGTAAATTCTTGCTACGGCATTATCAACTTCATCCTGTGAATCTGTCGTAAGGTCGCTTATGTAAAGATTTTCAGCATCAAGCTTTGCGTTAAAGAATTCAATCAATGCATCATCTTCAAAATAATAATCTGTGATAATATCTTTGGCATCAGCTATTGCTTTTTCAAGTTCTGTCAAATCAACAGGCGGATTATATGATGCCTGAAGTGCATTGTAAGCGGCAACAATTTCCTCAGTTTTTGCATCTACAATGTCTTGTGCAAAACCGTCAAGTGTTTCATCGTTATACATTTCCTGACCTTCTGCTACAAGTTCTCTGTAAGCCGACAGAAGTTCCTGGTCGTAGTATTTTACATTTACAACAAGCGGGGCATCAAGAGCTTCTTTAAGTGCAGATTTGTCTAAATCTTTAAGAATGAGAGAGTTTATTGCAAGATTAAGGAGTCTGTTAAGTTCATCTACTTCACCTTGTCTTGCAGGTAGCCAAAGATTAATAGTAGCATCTGCTACAGCGTTTTCAGCATTGATCAAAGGTTCAGAAATTATATCAAAGTTTGTGTAATATTTGCCCTCCAATGCTTTTGCTTTATCTATGGTTTTAATCAATCCTTCAAAATCTGCCGTTCTTACTACAAGTGCTGCTGTTGCGTCAAGAATCGCCTGAGCATAGCCGTCAACAATATCTTGTTCTAATATTGAAAGACCAAAATCAATGCCTGCTATTACGTCAAGAACATTCTGCCATGATTCAACGGTATAATAATTTTCGTCAAGTTCTTCAAATGCTATTTTGGCAGCATAGACCGCCTGATAATCAGCAGGGTCGGGGTCGGCATTGGTAATAGCAAGCCTCAGGTTATCTGCCATTACGTCAACCGCATTCTGATAAAGAACGTTATAATTCTTTTTAACGAGACTTTGCGCTTCTTTGACAAGTTCAACATCTTCCGGGTCATAAGCATACGCGTTATCAACAATTGCATCTGCTATTTTGTTAAGTTCATTTACTTCGGAATAATCTGCTGTTTTGAGTGTAAGGCTGTTGTATGCAGTCTGAAGTGCTTTTGTTGCGGCATCGACTTCTGCCTGAGTGGCCTTAATGTTGTTTGATACGCGAAGTGCATCAACATAAGATTTCTGGAAAGCTGCAAAACCTGATTTATAATACCATGCCTGAGGGTTAGTGCCTTTGTACTGGTTTCTCGTTAAAGGAGATTCGGGATCATTGTGCATAACATTGTCAAGCAGCGTCCATAAAGCTCCTTTATCAACCATGTGGAAGACAATAGGAGTCGCAACCTGAGCAATTGTTGTAAGGTTACCTTTATCTAAGCTGTGGTTTACATAGTTATATGAATAATATTCGTTTGTTATTGTATACTGTGAGCCGTCGGCAATATTTGAAACTGTGCCGGTAAAACCTTTTGTAAAAATTTTACTGTATGCTCTTGCTCCGCCGGTAATAGTATACATAGTTGAGTTCTTATTCTGCTGAGTAACACCGTGGTTTGCCTTTGCTGGAACAACAAAACCGATTAATTGTTCAGCCATAGTATTACTTGCTCCGGGAATGCCATTTGTCTGCAATCCCTCATGTACATACATGTTAGAAACTGCAGTATAAGGATTATCGTTGTTTCTGGTTGAAAGGTCACGTGTGCTTGCATCTAATCTGAGATTAATATCTGCAAGTGTGGTTGATTTTGATGAGTCAACATAAACATGGGCAGTGGGCACACCGGGAACATAGTTAGAGAAATAGATATCTTTTGTTCCGTCGCTTGATTCTACATTTTTGTCATCTTTATAAATCAATGTATTGTAACCTGATGCAACGTTTGAAATGTAATCTGCTGTTGCAACATTGTAAACACCATAAGTTTTATATGGGTCAGTGTCCGATGTTGTAATAGCCGCAGGTTGTTCGTAGTAAACACCTTTGCCGAGAAGTCTTGTAATGGCGCTTACAGATGTGCGGTAGTATGATGCAGTGCCGCTGAAGGGCTTGAATGTACATTCAATGTAAGTGAATACACCACCGGTGGCAATACCTTCGACATAAGAAACGCATTTTTCCTGATACTCATTTCCGTCAGTCCATTTATAATCCATTGTGAAAACAAGTGCTTCACCAGGCTGTGCAGTACCAGCTGAAATTTCACATGAATAAGTACCTGTTGTACCATCAAATTTCATATCAGTAAAGGTTACAGTTTCGTTATTACATGAAAGTCCGATAGGAGTTACACCGACTGTTGACGAGATAAATGTAATCCTGGTCGCAGAAGGTGTTTCACCGGCGTAAGCTTGTGCTGCATATGAGCCGGAAAGTTCAGGTACGCCCGAAGGTGTCGCTTTTACAATTTTGTTTCCGGGTTCAATTGAATTTACAGCTTTTGCAACGCGAGTAACTTCGGTACAGAAAAACTGGGCAGTCGGTCGCTCACCGGGTGTGGTAGGAATTGCTTTGAAAACAGTCCCGGTAGGTTCAATTGCGTTTGCAGTAAATCCGATGCTTAAAGCCGAAACCACAATTGTTATGGATAAAATAAGCGATAATGTTTTTTTCATAATTTTTGCCTCCTTAAAAAAGCAA
>JAZSFV010000068.1:0-2416 GCA_045532395.1 Acutalibacteraceae bacterium | reverse complement strand
TACCCTGCCATCATTATCACTTACAGTAAGAAGACCAAGGCTTTTCCAGAAATCAAGATTTGATTGTGGGGGATATTTCTTTAAAGCAGGCAAAACAAACAAGGGAGAATTATAGTCGTTTTCATTTGCGGTTAAATTATCAAGGTTGCATCTGCCGTTACCCGTTGCAAGAATTTTCTTTCCCACACGGTCAAGTTTTTCAAAAATTACAACGCTTTTTTCAGGATAATTTCTTTTGACAGAAATTGAAGCCACAAGACCTGACATTCCGCCTCCGATAATCGCAACATCGAAAACCATTTTCTTCCCTCCTTCAGTAATAATCATAATATTATAACATTTATTTATTTTTTTGTCTATAAAAAAAGCTCCCCAAAAGAGAGCTTTTTGAAATTATTTAATTTTTTTCTTTTCTTTTATTTTGTCGAAAATAAAGAATACAAAAACAAGTCCCATACCTGCCACAATTGCTACAACGAGGTCAAAAACAACCGTCAGAACAAATGTAAGAATCATAATAAATGTATCTTTTTTAGGTGAAGTCTTTACTATATTAGCAAACTTTTTACGTTCACTCATATTATAAGCAACCATAAAGAGAATCGCCGCAATAGTGGGCATGGGGATAAGCTCTGCATAAGGCATAAAGAAAAGAAGAACAAGGAGAAGTACAATCGCATGTACCATTCCCGCTACGGGAGTTCTGCCACCGTTTTTTGCGTTTGCTGCAGTTCTTGCAATAGCGCCTGTTGCGGGAATACCGCCGAAAAGGACAGATGCAATATTACCAACACCCTGGGCTACAAGCTCTGCATTTGAATTATGCTTCGAGTTAACCATACTGTCTGCCACAACGCAGGATAAAAGAGATTCAATAGCCGCCAAAAGCGCAATAGTAAAAGCATCGGGCAGAAGTTCAGTAATTTTCTGCAAACTGAAATTAATTGAACCTATATTAATTGACGGCAGACCCGCAGGAATTGTGTAAAGTTCGCCGATTGTGAAAACGCCCGCGTCAAGACCGGGAATGAATTTTACCATAAGCGCACCAACTATAACTGCAATAAGTGATGGCGGTACACGTTTTTCAAATCTGGGATAAATTATGAGAATTGCAAGACATACAGCCCCAACCAAAAGAGCCTGCCAACTGAAAGTAGATATTGCGCCTATGTTCGCTTCAATTTTTTCAATTGTTTCTACAGGTTTTACGCCTGACGCATATGTAAGACCTAAAAAATCTTTAATCTGACCGATTAAAATTGTAACGGCAATACCTGCAGTAAAGCCTACGGTGATTGTCTCGGGAATAAATCTGATGAGTGAGCCAAGTTTGAAAACGCCCATTAAGATGAGCATAATACCTGCCATAATCGTTGCAAGCACAAGACCATCCATGCCCTGAGCGGCAACTATTCCTGCAACTATTGTTGCAAAAGCCGCAGTAGGACCTGCAATCTGCACACGGCTGCCGCCAAGGAAAGAAACAACAAAGCCTGCTGCAATTGCAGTATAAACACCGCAGGCAGGCTCAACGCCTGAAGCAAGAGCCAACGCAATAGACAAAGGCAGAGCAATAATCGCAACTATCACGCCTGCAACAAGGTCTTTGGCAAACTGCTGACCTGAATAATTTTTGATAGTTGAAAAAAATTTAGGTTTTAAATAAAAGTTTTTCAATTTAATGCCTCCGAAAATAATGTTGTTAAACAGTGGTAACCACCGATTAAAAACCGGTGGTTACTTTTAAAAAAGTCTTAATTAGTTTCTTTTTTTGTTATCTCTGCGGAAATCCTTTTTGGGACGACGGGGAGCATCTGAAATTTCGTTTTCGGGAACTAAACCTTCAACTTCAATGAGTGCTTCGCGGCGAGAAAGGTTAAGTCTGCCCTGTTCGTCGATTTCGCGGACTTTAACGATAACTTCGTCACCAACGTTAACAACGTCTTCAACTTTTTCTGTTCTCTTAACGTCAAGGTGGCTTACGTGAACAAGACCTTCTTTACCGGGAGCAATTTCAACAAATGCACCGAATTCCATAATTCTTGTTACAACGCCTTTGTAGATTGCACCAACTTCGGGGTCGTTAGCGATTGTTTCAACGATGAAGATAGCGCGTTTTGCATCGTCAATGTCAATTGCTGAAACGAAGATTGTACCGTCTTCTTCAACATCAACTTTACAGTTGCATTCAGCACAGATTTTCTGAATAACTTTACCCTGTTTACCGATAACTTCTGCAATCTTATCAACGGGGATTTTTGTTGTGAGCATTTTGGGAGCATATTTAGAAAGTTCTGCTCTGGGTTCACTGATGCAAGGAAGCATAATATCGTCAAGGATATAAAGACGTGCTTTATATGTCTTTTCAAGTGCTTCTTTGATGATTTCAGGTGTGAGACCATGAACTTTAAGG